>NZ_MEIH01000030.1:0-5500 GCF_001723155.1 Haladaptatus sp. W1 | reverse complement strand
GGAACGACGCGTACCGGTCTGGGACGGTTCTTTCTCGTTCGCCGAGACGCTGAATGCGAGTATTCCCGCCGGTCAGAATGCGCTTCGCGTCGTACTCCCCTTCCGTCACCGCGCGTTGAACGCGCTGAACGTAACGGCCCCGGCCGTCGTCGAATCGTCGCCGACGACGCTCACTCTCTCGGGGACGGCCGGGAAGGCCCGGAACGTAAATCTCTCCGGACGCCTCAATACGACAAACGGCACGCCGGTCGCGAACCAACAAGTATCCATCCTCGTTAACGGGACGCAAGTCGTGTCCACGCGGACGGACCAAAACGGCACCTATCGAGCTTCGCTCGTCCTGTCGCCGTCCCTCGTTTCCGCGGACGGCAACGCGACGTTCGTCGCCCAGTTCGATGGCCGCGGAAAGAACGTCGAGTCGGCGCGTACCGCGACCGAGATTTCGGTCACAGATTCCGACGACGGCCCACTTGACTCGACGACCCGTGGCTGGTTGGTCGGCCTCGGCGTGGCCTCCCTCATCACGCTCGGCGGGTTCTTCCTCTGGCGTTCCGACATCGGCGGTGGTGACATTGGCGGCGGTGACATCGACGACGGCGAAAGCGACAGGATGGCGACCAACGCTGGTACGGTTTCACCATCGGACGCCACCACGGCGGACTTTTCTGTATCCGCGAGGGAGTTTCTTGACCGTGCTCGCTCGGCACGCGAGGCGGGTGAGTTCGAAACGGCTGTCGAGATGGGGTATGCAGCTACTCGCAACCAATTCGACGCCGTGGTGCCGACGGCCGCTTCGACCCACTGGGAGTTCTACAACGCCTGCCGGGAGGCCGACCTCGCCGACGAGACGCTTACGACCATCGCCGACGTGACCGAACAGTACGAACAGGCGGCTTTCACCACAAATCGAGTGAGCCGCGAGACGGCGACGGCGGTCATCGACGCCGCCAGCACGCTCGTCGAAGAGGGCGCTTAACTCCTTCCCCACGAGATATCCGCTATGGAACCGGATGACAATCGTCGCACCTGGGCCGAGCGCTCGGGGGCGTATTCGCCCGCCTACTACGCTCGAATCGGGGCGAACGAGGTGAGCGACACTCTTCGCACCGTCTTCGAATACTACGTCGAGGAGGACGCGGCGATTCTCGAAATCGGCTGTAGTTCGGGACGTCACCTCGACCGCCTCCGCGACGAGGGGTACACGAACCTCACCGGCATCGACATCAACGACGAATCGTTCGACGTGATGGCCGAGAAATATCCGAACCTCGCCGCGACGGGGACGTTCCACACCGGCGCTATCGAGGACCTCCTCCCCGAGTTCCCGGACGACGCGTTCGACGTCATCTACTCGGTCGAAACGCTCCAGCACATCCATCCGGAGAACGAGTGGGTGTTCGAAGAACTGATTCGCGTCACCGGTGATCTCATCATCACCGCCGAAAACGAGGGGAACAGCCCGCAGCGCGGTCGCGGCTCCGAGAAAGTGAGCTACGTCAACGACGAATTCCCGCTGTATCACCGGAACTGGAAGCGGGTGTTCTCGGACCTCGGCCTCGCCCAACTCGTCCGCGAACGGGGTAACCGCGACACGGTTCGCGTCTTTCGCGTGCTCTGATTCGACGGTTGGAGTCGGGCGGTCACTCCGTGAGCAACCGCCGAAGGACGAGGTGGAGAATGCCGCCGTTCTCGACGTACCGAACCGCCGCGGGGGTTCCCACTTGGGCGGTCACCGGGAATTCGACGGTCGAACCGTCCTCGCGTTCCGCGACGACCGCGAGTTCGTCCTTGACGTCGAGTCCCTCGTCGAGGCCGTGGACGGTAAACGTCTCGGACCCGTCGAGGCCGAGCGATTCCCACGAATCCCCGTCCTGGAACTGGAGCGGTAGGACGCCCATGCCGACGAGGTTGTCGCGGTAGATGCGCTCGTAGCTCTCCGCGATGGTGGCCTTCACGCCCAGCAGGTCGGTTCCTTTCGCCGCCCAGTCGCGGCTCGACCCCGTTCCGAACTCCGTCCCGGCGGCGACGACGAGCGAGGTTCCGTCCTCTCGGTAGCGCTCGGACGCCTCGAAGACGGTCGTCTCCTCGCCGGTCGGTTGGTGGATGGTGTAGCCGCCCTCTACGCCGTCCAACATCTCGTTCTCGATGCGCACGTTGGCGAACGTGCCGCGCATCATCACCTCGTGGTTGCCGCGCCGCGACCCGTAGGTGTTGAATTCGTGTGGTTCGACGCCGTGGTCGAGAAGCCACTGGCCCGCGGGCAGGTCCGGGCCGAAGGGACCGGCGGGACTGATGTGGTCGGTGGTCACGGTGTCGCCGAGCAACATGAGACAGCGCGCGTCCTCGATGTCCGCGACGCCGGGTTCTTCTAGCGGGAAGTCCTTGAAGAACGGCGGTTCGCGGATGTACGTGGACTCCTCGTCCCACTCGTACACGTCTCCGGTCGGCGCTTCGAGGCCCTTCCAGCGCTCGTCGCCCTCGTACACGGAGGCGTACTTGTCCTCGAACATCGACGTGTCCACGCTGTCGTGAACGGCCGCGTGAATCTCGTCCGACGACGGCCAGAGGTCGGCGAGGTAGACCGGTTCGCCGTCGTCGTCCGTCCCGAGCGGTTCGCGTTCGAGGTCGATGTCCATCCGTCCCGCGAGGCCGTAGGCGACGACCAACGGCGGGCTGGCGAGGTAGTTCGCGCGAATCTTCGGGTGGATGCGCGCCTCGAAGTTCCGGTTACCCGAGAGGACGCTCGTCGTCCAGAGGCCGTGGTCGTCGATGGCGGTCTCGATGGGGTCCGGGAGCGGTCCGGCGTTGCCGATACAGGTCGTACAGCCGTATCCGACCACGTTGTACCCCAAGTCTTCGAGGTACGGGAGGAGGCCGGACGCGTCGAGGTACTCCGTGACGACGCGGCTTCCCGGCGCGAGGCTCGTCTTCACGTAGTCGGGGACGTCGAGGCCGCGGTCGACGGCGTTCTTGGCGAGCAGCCCCGCGGCGAGCATCACCGAGGGGTTCGAGGTGTTCGTACAGCTCGTGATGGCGCTGACGACCACGGAGCCGTGGCCGATTTCGACCTCCGACCCGTCGTCCATCTCGACGGACACCCGCTTCGTGAGTTCGCCGAGGTCGGGTTCCGCGGGCGCTTCCGCCGTTTCCGGCTCCGCCACCGTTCCGCCGTCAGTGGACGCGCCGGTTCCCTCCGCGTTTCCTCCCGCGCCACCCTCGCCGAGCCAGCGGGCGACGGCTTCCTCGTCCACGTCCCCGAGTTCGTCTCCGAACTCGTCGTAGAGCAGGTTTCGGAAGTGGGTCCGCATGTCGCCCATGGGAACGCGGTCTTGGGGGCGCTTCGGCCCGGCGAGGCTGGGTTCGACGGTCGAGAGGTCCAACTCGACCGTTTCCGTGTATTCGGGTTCCTGCTCGCCGAACAGCCCTTGCGCGTCGAGGTACTCGCGGACGAGTTCGATGTGCTCGGGTTCGCGTCCGGTGAGTTCGAGGTAGTCGAGCGTCGCCTCGTCCACCGGGAACACGCTGACAGTCGATCCCTGTTCGGGGGCCATGTTCGAGAGCGTCGCCCGGTCCGGGACGGTGAGGTTCGAAACGCCGGGGCCGAAGAACTCCACGAAGCGGTCCACGACGCCGACGTCGCGCAGTTGCTCCGTGACGTGCAGAACCAGGTCGGTCGCGGTCGCGCCTTCGGGGAGTTCGCCGGTCAGACGGACGCCGACCACTTCGGGGAGTTTCATCGTGATGGGTTGGCCGAGCATCGCCGCCTCCGCTTCGATGCCGCCGACGCCCCACCCGACGACGCCGATGCCGCCGATCATGGGCGTGTGGCTGTCCGTCCCGACCAGCGTGTCCGGGAACAACCAGTTCTCCCCATCGACGTCGCGGTCGTGGACGACGCGCCCCAGATACTCCAGATTCACCTGGTGGACGATGCCGGTTCCCGGCGGGACGACGTTGAAGTCTTCGAACGCCTGTTGTGCCCATTTGAGCGCCTTGTACCGTTCGGCGTTCCGCTCGTACTCCATCTCGACGTTCCGCTCGTAGGCGTCCTCGGATCCGAAGTAATCGACTTGGACGCTGTGGTCGATGACCAAATCGATGGGGACCTCGGGTTCGACGATGGAGGGTTGCTCTCCGGCGCGGTCCGCCGCCGAGCGAAGCGCGGCCAAATCGACGACCGCCGGGACGCCGGTGAGGTCCTGCAGAACGACGCGGGAGGGCGTGAACGGGAGTTCGACGTCCGGTACCTCGGGTTGCCACGAGGCGGCGTTTCGAACGTCCTCCTCGGTGATGGTTTCGCCATCGACGTTCCGGAGGACGGACTCCAGGAGGATTCGGATACTCACCGGCAGTTCGTCGAGGTCGCACAGGCCCTCGTCTTCGAGGACCGTGAGGTCCGCCATCTTGTACGAGGTTCCGTCTACCTCGAACTCGCGGACCGCATCGAACGGGACTGGTTTACTCATCGTACTCGAAACTTGGATACCCATGATTATCAATAACCCCCGAATCCTACGCCGTGAGAAGATGACTGGTGCGCTTTCGGAACGGTCGCCGTTTTCACGCTCGGCGCTCGGTTCAGGCATACATCTCGGAGAAATCCGAAAGTAAACCGAGACGTGTCAGCAAGAATAGTGACAATATATTAATACTATTGCCTGTCGTACACGACGCTGATAGCCCATGCAAGACGCCTCCCGAGCACGAATGCCGCTGATCGGCGACCAGTTCCCCGACCTTCACGTGAACACCACGCACGGCGAGATGGACCTCCCCGACGAGTACGCCGGTGAGTGGTTCGTCCTGTTCAGCCATCCCGGCGATTTCACGCCCGTCTGCACGACGGAGTTCGTCTCCTTCCAACAGCACATGGACGAGTTCGACGAACTGGACGTCAACCTCATCGGGCTCTCGGTCGACCGGGTTCACTCGCACATCAAGTGGACCGAATGGATAGAGGAGGACATGGATACCGAAATCACGTTCCCCATCATCGCCGACGAAACCGGCACCGTGGCCGAGTCGCTCGGTATGATCCACCCGGGGCAGGGCACCAGCACCGTCCGCTCCGTGTTCATCGTCGACCCGGACGGCATCCTTCGCCTGCTGCTCTACTATCCGAAGGAAATCGGGCGTAACATGGACGAAATCGTCCGCTCGGTCCGCGCCCTCGTCACCGCCGACGACGAGGACGTGGCGACCCCGGCGAACTGGCCGAACAACGATATGCACGGCGATAAGGTGCTTCTCCGGCCGCCGGGCGACGTTTCCGCCGCCGACGCTCGCCGCGAAGAGGCCGACGCGGAGGGCTACGAATATCACGACTGGTGGTTCACGCTCCGCGAACCCTGACGAGACACGGCCACACGTCCTCGAACCCTTCTTTTGGGTAGTCGTTTACTCCCAACGCGAACGACCGAAACAGTCGGAATGAAACGATTGCTGATAGAGACCGATAGCGCATACCTCCGTCTTCAGGCGGAGGTCGAGCGATAGGCAT
>NZ_MEIH01000029.1:0-25136 GCF_001723155.1 Haladaptatus sp. W1 | reverse complement strand
TCTTGCCGAGGATACGGATGGCGTCCTTGTCGCGCCGCTGGGCGCGCTGGAGCATGGGTTCCACGGCGTCCTCGTTGCCCATCCGTTCGAGCGCTTCGAGGCAGTGACGTTCCATGAAGTTCGACTGAAGGGAATCGAGCGCGAGGAGCACCATGTCGGCTCGGTTGCGCTTCTCCCAGACCTTGAGTGCGCCCCACTCAGGCGGGTAATCCTTGCGGTGGTCGAGCACGTCGTAGTATCCTTCGGCTTCGAGTTGCTCGCGGGTGGACAGGTCGCTCCACTCTTCGGCGTCGTCGATGCCCGACTGCAGTTCCTCGGTCGCTTCGACGAGCGTTTCGAGGGTGTCCGCGTCCTCGTCCGGGTCGAGGTTCGCGTCGCCGATGGCGGTCGCCGCGGTTCCGAGGATTTCGGCGAGGTCGTCCGCGTTGCGCGAGAGCGTCACGCTGAAATCCGTCCCGAGCGCGTCCTGTACCGTCTCGGCGAAGGATTCGACGACGGTGACGAGTTCTTCACTCCCGTCGTCGGTCCAGCGGGTGTCCGTGATGGTCGCCGCCGCGTCTTCCACGTCGCTGATGACGTCTTCCGCGTACGGCCCGCGCTGGTCTTCGAGTTCGTCGCGGAGGTCCGAGAGGCGCGTTTCCAGTTCCTCGCGCGGGTCCTCCGCGTCCTCGTCGTCCTCGTCCGGTTCGGGGAGGTCAGCGCTTTCGAGCAGTCCCTCGATTTTGTCGAGTTGCGCTTCTACGACGTCGAGTTCGGCCTCCGTTTCGGCGTCTTCGAGTTCGGCTTCCGCGCTTTCGAGTTGCTCCTCTACGGTCTCCGCACTGACGAGTTCCGTCTCTTCGGCCTCGGAGTCCTGCGTCTCCTCGGCGTCTTCGTCGCTCATGCGTCCACCCCCGGCTGTGCCGTTGCTCTCATATGCGAAAAATTCGGACCGTAGCCGTCAAGAGCGTTTCCCTTCTGTCGTCTTCGCCGGGGGGGTCTTCCCCTCCGTCTCGCGCCAGTAGAATCCCGGCGCGAGGACGAGATAGGCCAGCGCGAGCGTCAACAGGGCGTACGGGAACGCCCGTCCCTTAAAACCCGGCACGAGGATGGCGAGCGAGTGGACGACGCCCATGATGAGCGCGTCGCGGGCCAACAGGTCGGGATAGGTTATCGTCGAGACCATCAGTCCCGCGAGGACGAACGTGAGCGCGACGACCACGATGGGGTCGGTGAAGCCCGCGAGGACGCCCGCGGCGAGGATGACGGACGCGAGCGTCGTCGGAATCCCCTCGGTCACGTCGTCGTCGGTGTCGTAGGCGGTGTACAGTCCGAGCCTAACGATGGCCATGGCGACGAACAGCGCCCCGCCGAGCGTCGCAATCGCCACGAGAAGCGGGTCGTAGCCCCACGTCTGGCGCACGACGGCGACGACCAGCATCGCCGGTGCGACCGAGAACGAGGCCACGTCGGCCAGCGAATCGAGATACGGCCCGGCCGCGGAACTGCCGACGTGGCGGGCGAGCACCCCGTCGAGTCCGTCCGCGACGGCGGCGAGCAGGACGAGGCGCGCGGCCAGCCTCGGGTTCGCGGTGGCGACCGAAACCGCCAGAAAGCCGAGCGCGGCGTTCGATACTGTCACCGCGTCGGCGAGCGAAAGCCGACCCACGAACCGGGGTTTCATACTCGGCGGGTAGCGCGAGCGTGGGTGATACCTCTTTTGAAATTACCCCGACCCATCGGCGGACGGAGGGGTCGAAATCACCGACGAACGTGGCTCACCGTTCGACGAATTCCCGAATCCGATCGACCGCGGCTCGCTCGCGGTCGCCGCCGCACGTCCGCGCGACCTCCTCGAAGTAGTCCAACCGAGAGCGGAGGTTCGCATCGTCGAACCCGTCCACTCCCAGTCGGGACGCCGCTACCGTCGCCTCCACGACCGCCGCGAAACCGCGGTCCGTCAGCGGCACCCGCCGCTCTCGAACCCCCGACTCGACCGGCGTCAGTTCCCACTCCTCCCAGCGCGTGCCGTCGGTTTCCCCTGCTCCAATCTGTTCGGCCTCGACTTCGACCCACGCGTCCGCGGAATCGAGGACCGGCTCTTCGTCCTCCCGAATCGAGAGGGCGGCCTCCGCGAAATCCACGGGGTCGCGGGTGAACTGGACGACGCCGCCGCCCTGCCGGTGAAAGTTCCGCCGCGTCCGGGTGTTGCCCCACGTCCGGGAGGTTACGGGGGCGGAGTCACCCGCGTGGAGGCCGAGCGCGGCCGCGTTCCACAACCCGTTCGGTCCGAGCGTCGTGACGACGGATTCGGTCACGCCGCGCAGTTCGACCGGCCAGTCGGCGTCGCTCACGGCGAGACGCCCCGTTCCAACGCGACGAACAGGCCTCCGGCCACGATGTCGGCGGTCGTGCCGGGGTTGATTCCCTCCTCGACCAGCGAGTCGGCGAACGCCGTGACGAGTTCCGAGTTCCCCTCGCGCGCCTCCTGAAGTGCTTCCTGTGCCCGGACGAGGACGCTCTCGGCGACCTTCTTCCCGTGGCGTTTCGCCACGAAGGTGTCCGGTTCGTGGGCGAGGAATTCGAGGTACACCTGCGCCGCGCGGGCGGAGATGCCGCCGTCCAGTTCGGCGATTCGTTCGCTCGCTTGGAACGTGCGCGGGAACCCGTTCGTCCATTCGCGGGCGATGCCGTCCTTGTCGGCGCTCAGTTCCATCACGTCGTAAAGCGTCGTGTCGGCCTCTCTGAGGGCCGGAATCGCGTCGCTTCCGCGGCGAACGTCGAACTCGTCCATTCCCTCCGGCGGGTCCGAGACGGCCACATCGACGTGTTCGAACGCGCGATAGAACCCCTCGGCGTCCTCGACCGTCGTCGTCTCCACGACGTCCGTTACCCCCTCGGGCGACAACTCGTCGGCTTTCACCAGCGGAACCAACAACAGCAACGCGCCGAACTGGGTGTTGCCACCCTCTTGGTGGCTCATGCCCTCGACGGCCTGCTTGAACGCCTCGCCGACCGGTTTTCCTTCCTCGGCGGCCCTGAGTCCCTCGCCGGACCCGATGGCCCCGGCGAGGAAGTGCTCGAAGCGCAAGTCGGGAAAGTCCCGGTCCCGGTCCACGTTTCCGGGTTTCGGCGTCCCGGCGACCTCCAGCAACAGTGCCAGTTGGGCGTGTTCTGCGGGCGTCATACCGCCACCTCCGCGAACCACTCGTCGGTCGCGCGACGGACCCGCGACAGCACCTCGGGATTGTCGCTCGGTCGCCCGACGCTCACCCCGTCCGCGCCGTAGTCGAGGTACTCAGCGACCGTTTTCCCGTCGCGGACGCCGTTGTTCGCCACGAGGAAACAGTCGGTGGCGTCCGCGACGTCCGCCACGACGCGCTCCGAATCCATCGCATCGATGTGGACGATATCCGCACCTGCGTCCGCGGCCCGCCGTGTGACCCGTGGAAGGTTCACGCCGGGAACTTCGGTTCGAACCTTGACGCTCACCGTGGCCCCCGTTTCGGCCGCCGCGCGAACCTGTTGGCAGAGGCGGTCCGCGTCTCGGAGAAGTGATTGTCCGGCACTGACCGCGCACATCTCTTCCTGTCGGCAGTGGGCGTTGAGTTCCAGTATCGCGCCGTGACGTTCGCACACGTCCCCGACGGCGCGAATCGGCGGAAGGGTGGCGGAGCGGACGTTGATGCCGGGACGAACCGGCACGTCTGCGAGCGCGGCGAGTTGCTCGTCCACGAACGAAACGGGGTCGTCCGGCAGGAACTCGTTTCGCTCGCGCGACACCAACTGCCTCGCCGCTTTCCGCGTTTCGTCGTCCAGCGCGATGCCGCCCAGGAACGCCGCGCCGACGTGTTCCGACGCGGTGCGCGCCCAGTCCGCATCTGACTCTCCACTGAGGCTGGCGAGCGCTACCCGTGGCTCGAACATCAGGCCACCTCCAGCGCGTCGCTCACCGCGCGGGCGACGCGCGCTGCGTCCGCCGCGTCGTCCATCTTCGTGTCCGTTCGAACCGTCGGGCGGTCGAGCGTCGTTCCGTCCTCGTCGTCCAGGACGAAGGCATCGACAAACGGGTACGCCTCCGCCACGCCCGCCGTGCTCGGTTGGTAGCCGACCGCCTCCATCAGTTTCGCCGCGGGTCCGGAGAACACGCGGTCCTCGACGAACGGCGACACCGCGACCACGGTGGTCGATTCGAGCGCGTCGCGGATGGCGTCGATGGCGAGCATCGGCCCGATGCTCGTCACCGGATTCGACGGGCCGATGACGACGGATTCGTCCGTCAGCGCGTCGAGGGCGGCGGGCGACGGTCGGGCCTCGCTCGCGCCGCGGAACTCGACGTCCGTGACCGCCGGTTCGCCGCCGCGTGCGACCCAGAACTCCTGAAAGTGCATCTCCCCGTCGGGCGTGTGGATGATGCTCGCAACGGGGTCGTCGCTCATCGGAACGACGTCCGTCGGCGAATCGAAGGCGTCGGCCAGAATCCGCGTCGTCTCGGTGAGCGTCTTCCCTTCGTCCAGCAGCCCCGTCCGCGTGACGTGCACCGCCCGGTCGCGGTCGCCGAGGAGCATGAACTCCGCGACGCCCGAGAACCGCCGCCAACGAGAGATGTCCCGTCCGCTCGTCTGCCGGTCGTCCGAGAGGTACCGCGGTCCTCCGTCGAGTCCTGCCGACTCAGCGAGGCGATGGAGTTCGTCGTGCGTCGCCGTCGTGTCGTCGTCGATTCCCCACCACAGTTCGCGGTCGAGGACGTCCCCTTGCTGGAACAACACCGTGTCGATGTCGGGACAGACGAGGAGGCCGCCGAGTTCGACGTCGTCCCCCGTGTTACCGACGACGGTCGTCTCGGCGCGCGAAACGACCGACTCGGACCCCTCCAATAGTTTGGGGGTACCCGTCCCCCCTGAGAGAAACGTGACCATGTTTCGGACTCCTTCGAGAGAGGGCATAAAGCCTCGTCCTTCGGTTTTTATACCATGACGGGCCAACGGTCACGTAATGAAGACTATCAAGGACAGCGTTCACGACCACATCGAGGTCGTCGGCGTTGCGAACGACCTCCTCGATACGCACGCGGTCCAGCGATTGCGACATATCACGCAACTCGGAACGGCTCGTCTCGTCTACCCCTCCGCAAACCACACCCGATTCGAGCACAGCCTCGGCGTGTACCATCTGGCCCGCGAAGCCCTCACCAATCTCGGTATCGAAGGCGTGCAGGCAGAACGCGTCCGTGCGGCGGCCCTCCTTCACGATATCGGCCATTCGCCGTACAGCCACACCATCGAGGAACTCATCCACCGCCGGACCGGGAAGTACCACGACGACGTTCACGACCTCCTCGTGGACACCGAGGTCGGCGACATCCTCCGCGACCACGACTTGAACCCGGACACCATCGCCGGACTCATCGCGGGCGAGGGGGAACTCGGGCAGGTCGTCTCCGGCGAACTCGACGTGGACCGGATGGACTACCTCGTCCGGGACGCCCACCACACCGGGGTTCCCTACGGCACCATCGACCACGAGCGACTGACGCACGAACTGACGTTCTTCGACGGCAAGCTCGTCCTCGCGGAGGGGAACGTCCAGACCGCAGAGAGCCTTCTCGTCGCCCGTGCGCTGATGAACCCGACGGTGTACAACCACCACGTCACGCGAATCAGCAAGTCGATGCTCCAGCGGGCGAGCGAGCGACTGCTCGGTTCGCCCGACATCGACGCCGAGCAGTTGCGACGGATGGACGACCACGACCTGCTCGTCGCCCTCCGGACGAACCCGGAAACCGCCGAACTCGCCCGACGACTGTCGGACCGCGACCTCTACAAACGCGCCGTCTGGGCGGAGATGGTGGACGTTTCGGACGACATCATCGACGCGGACCACGACGCCATCCGCGAGTACGAAGACGACATCGCGGCGGACGCGGGCGTCGATTCGGAGCACGTCACGCTCGACGTTCCGAGCCGTCCGAAGATGACCGAATCGTCGTCGCGGGTCGTCGTCAACGGCGAGATTCGGCCGCTCGCCAAGCAATCGACGCTGGTGCGGGCGCTCCAGCAGGTCCAACGCGACCAGTGGCGACTCGGCGTGTACACTCCGGCGGAGACGACGGAGGCGGTCGGACACGCGGCCGAACGCGTCCTCGGGTTGGAGACCGACGGCGCGCTCGTCAGCGACATCCGGACCGGCGTCCGGACGACGTTGACCGATTTCGAGGCGGACGAAGGGGACAAGGAGTGACCGAACACCGAAACCGACGGATTTGGACGGGACGAGGCGTTTAAGTCCGACAACTGATAACCGCCATCTATGTTCGTGGAGGGCACCATCCTGTCCGGGCCGAACTTCGACCCCGTGGAAGGTCGCGTCGTCGTCGAGGATGGTACGATAACCGCAATCGAAGAGGAGTCCGTTTCGTCGTCGAACATCGTCTGTCCGGCGTTCGTCAACGCACACACTCACATCGGAGACTCCATCGCCAAGGAGGCCGGTGCGGGGCTGTCGTTGGAAGAACTCGTCGCGCCGCCGGACGGACTCAAACACCGACTTCTTCGGGAGACGTCGCGTGCGAAGAAGGTCGAAGCGATGCGACGGTCGTTGGAATTCATGCAATCGACGGGGACCGCCTCGTTTCTCGAATTCCGCGAGGGCGGCGTCGAGGGCGTCTTCGCCCTGCGCGAGGCCGCCGAGAGCTTGGACATCGACCCGTTCATCCTCGGTCGGGAGACGGTCGATGCGATGGAAGCGGCGGACGGCTTCGGCGCGAGCGGTGCCAACGACGCCGACTTCGGCCGTGAACGGACGGCGACGAAACGGGCGGGAAAGACGTTCGGAATCCACGCGGGCGAGGCCGACCCGAGCGACATCAACCCGGCGCTCGACCTCTCGCCGGATTTCCTCGTTCACGTCGTCCACCCCGAGCCGATTCACCTCGACCGAATCGAAGACAGCGAGATTCCCATCGCGGTCTGTCCGCGCTCGAACCTCGTGACTGGGGTCGGTATGCCCCCGATTCGGGATCTTCTCGAACGGACAACGGTCGCGCTCGGGACGGACAACGTGATGTTGAACAGTCCGTCGATGTTCCGCGAGATGGAGTTCACGGCGAAGTTGACGGATGTCTCGCCCCGCGAAGTGCTCCGAATGGCGACGCGAAACGGGGCGCGCATCGCGGGGCTGAACCGCGGTGTCATCGAACCCGGACGCGACGCGAAACTGCTCGTCCTCGACGGCGACTCGGACAACCTCGCCGGAAACCGCGACGTGGTTCGTTCGGTGGTCCGTCGGGCTGGTGCGAGCGACGTAACCGACGTGGTGCTGTAGGTTGGCATTCCATCGGTGTCTGTCACGTTACCGCCTTGCCACCTCACCGTCTTACCGCCTTGCCATCTTGCCATCTCACCGCCTCGTCGTCGTCCTCCCACCGCCGTTGTCGCACCGGACTTCGGGAATGTACGTCCCGCGACCGATGCCGTTTCGTTTCGAAGGAAGTTCTCACCAAATGAGTTAAGACAACCCACACCGTGCCATTCGGTAACATTCCAATGTACGACCGAATTCTCGTCCCGACCGATGGTTCGGAGGAGACGACGTGCGTCATCGCACACGCCGCCGAACTGGCCGAGGCGCACGGCGCGGAACTGCACGCGATATACGTCATCAACTCCTCGACGTTCGCCAGCCTCCCCATGGAGTCGTCGTGGGAGGGCGTCTCCGACATGCTCGAAGAGGAGGGAAAATCAGCGCTCGAAGACGCCCGCCGCGTCGCGGAGGAGTACGACGTTTCGCTGACGACCCACTTGCTCGAAGGGCCGCCAAACAAGGAAATCGTCCGCTACGCCGAACTGGACGGTTTCGACCTCATCGTAATGGGAACGCACGGACGCGGCGGCATCGACCGCCTCCTGCTCGGCAGCGTGGCCGAGCGCGTCGTCCGCGCTTCGACGGTCCCCGTCCTCACGGTCCGCGTCGGCGGCGAGGACGACGAACCGGACGTCCCGGCGACCGGCAAAGCACACGGTAGTAGCTGACCGCCGTCAGTTCCAACCTTCGGCACCTTCGTCGGACGTCAGTTCGCCGGGCGAAGGTGGTCGCAATCGCCCGCGTGAACGCGGACGTCTCCATCGTCAGTCTCGACGACCAGTGCGCCCGGCGTGACGATATCGACCGCTGTTCCAACCACATCCCCGTCCGGCGTTTCGACCCGTACCCGCTGGCCCAGCGTCGCCGACAGTTCTCGCCACGCCGGAAGGACAGCATCCACGTCCGTTCGGAGCGCGTCGAACTCCTCTAACACCCGTTGGACGAACACCCGTCGGTTCACGCTCCCGACGACTTCCTGCACGCTCGTCGCGCCGTCCGGGAGGTCGTCGGCCGGGATGTTGACGTTGATTCCGGTGCCGACGATGACCCACGAGACGCGATTCGCCTCGCCTTCCATCTCGGTGAGGATGCCACAGAGTTTTTCTCCGCCTCTCGCTCCGGCAGCGGTGCCTTGCTCCGACTGGCCCTTGTTCGTTTCGCTCACGAGCACGTCGTTCGGCCACTTTATTTCCGCCGGGACGCCCGCCTCCCGCGCCGCTCGCGCCACCGCGACGGCGGCGGCAAGCGTCAGGAGCGGCGCGTGCGCCGGCGGGATGTTCGGGCGAAGCACGAGGCTCAACCATACGCCGCCGGACGGACCGACCCACATTCGTTCGAGACGCCCCCGTCCGCCGACCTGCTCGTCCGCCAGTACGACGACATCCTCGGCACCCTCCTCGGCCAGTTCCCGCGCTCTGTCGTTCGTGCTCCCGATGGAGTCGTGATATTCGACGGAAAAGGGTGCGTCGAGTCCGTACTCGACCGATGGACCGAACTCGGGGACGTCATCGAGGAAGTAGCCATCGCTCGTGCTCTCGATTTCGAACCCGGCGGTGCGAAGCGCCTCGACGTGTTTCCAAATCGCGTTCCGCGAAATGTCGAGGCTATCCGCGAGTTCCGGCCCGGAAACCGGACCGTCCGCGAGCGCGTCCAAGACGGCCCGCCGTGTCTCGTTCATACCGTCCGATAGGAACCCGTTCGACAAGAATCGTCCCGTTTGGTCGCGGCATCCGTCACCGCCGGTTCCATCCGTCCCGAATTCTGTCCGGTTCCGACAGCAACCACGCTCCGGCCGATTTCGACCACGTTCCGACGCGAATCGCCCGGAAACCCAAGGGATAACTTCGAAGCAAGGAGTCCATACAATCATGCACTCCACGTTCGTCGAGATGTTGCAGCGAAACGCGGACCACGCCGCGGCGTTCCGGACCCGATTTGACGACGTACAGGACTCCCAACGACCGGGCGTCGTCACCGTCTGTTGCTCGGACTCGCGCGTCCTGCAGGACCACATCTGGGGGAACGACGAACCCGGCGACGTCTTCACGTGCGGCAACATCGGAAACCGCGTCGTCCAGCGCACGGACGACGGTGAAGTCGTCTCCGGCGACGTGCTCTACCCGGTTGAGCACACGGGGACGAAAACCGTCGTCGTCGTGGGACACACGGGCTGTGGAGCCGTCACGGCGACGTACGACGCTTTGACGGACGGCGTGTCCGAACCCGCGGGTATCGAACACTGCCTCGACCTGCTGAAACCCCGCCTCGAAGCGGGCGTCGAAGCGCTCCCGGACGACGTGGACCGGGCGGGTGCCATCAACCGCCTCGTCGAGTACAACGTCGATAGACAGGTCGAATTCCTCCTGGACAGCGACGACATTCCGGACGACGTGGACGTCATCGGCGTTGTCTACGACTTCCAGGACGTCTACTCCGGGGAGAGAGGAGAAGTCCACGTCATCAACGCGAACGGCGAAACCGCCGTCGAGACGTTGCGAGACGACCACGAGAAGATAGGCGGACGAATCGAGCGGCTCTGGGAGTACTGAGGACGCGACCGCAACCCCTTTTGAACCCCCCTCTCCCCACCGATGCCTTCCGAGACAACAGCCCTGCTCCGTTCGATTCGTCGCCGATCTGCAGGTATTCCTCGAACTCCTCTCGGAACAGTGGAGCAACGTATTCGGAGGGAGCGTGACCGCGACGGCAGGACTACAACCCGCCCCACAGAGCGAGCAGTCCGAACCCGACGATAATCACGCCCGCGAGTCGGTTCACCCGGCGCATGGTTGACCGTCCGAATCGCGTCCGGAAGTGCCCCACGGCGGAACTCAACGCGAACCACCAGAGCGCCGACCCGAGGAAGACGCCGCCGACCAGCGCGGCGGCGTCCGTATCGTTCCCCGACACTCCGACGCCCAACCCGGTGAAGATGCCGACGAAGGCGAGGATGGTCACGGGGTTGGTTATCGTCAAGAGAAACGTCGAACCGTAGTCTCGCACGAGCGCGGGCACGTTCGGTGTGGACGCGGTGGACACGGTGGGTCCGGTAATTGCGGTGGGTGCGGTTTCCGCTGGTTCGGCGCGGAGCGACTGTACGCCGAGGTACAGGAGGAGTACCCCGCCGCCGAGACGGATGCTCGTCCGGTGGGCGAGCAGCGTCGAGGACAGTATCGTGATTCCGAATCCGGCGAAGGTGCCGTACACGGCGTCTGCTGACGCCGCTCCGAGTCCGCTGACGAAGCCCGAGAGCCGTCCCTTAGAAAGCGTTCGCTGGATGCACAGGACGCCGATTGGACCGACCGGTGCCGCAATCGAGACGCCGAGAACGATACCCTGAATCAGAATGGCGATTGTCGTCGTTAATACGCATCACTTCTACCACCGAGAGGTCGTTCGCATCTAAATGCCTTCCCCATTCATGGTTCTTGGTGTCAATGAACAATCGAGATGGTGTTCGGAATGCTAATATGAATGGTTGCTCAATTATTCAAGCGTGACCCAGGACACGACCAGACTCCGGCGATTCATCGCGGACGAGACCGACGGATGCTGTGACGCCGACGTCGAAGCGCGACTCGACGAACTCGAATCCTTCACGGGGGGATTCCGGACGACTACGCGACCGATTTGGACGCGTTGAAAACCCTCGGGAACGAGACTCGGTACCGAATCACACGATTGCTTGCCGCCGCGGAGGACGAACTCTGCGTCTGTGAGATAACCCCGTCGTTCGACGTGAGCGAGAGCGCCGTCAGCCACGCGCTTTCCGACCTCACCGACGCCGGGTTGCTGTCCCGCCGAAAAGAAGGAACGTGGCGGTACTATCGGACGACGACGCGGGCGGAACGGGTCGTTGCGGCGCTCGACGCGACACGAGGTGAAAACGAATGAGCGAAAATACGGACACGACCGACGAGGAGCACAGGAATCTCGATGCCGCGGAACAGCGACGCGCCGTTCGCAACCGGTACGCTCGAATCGCCACGGAGGCGGGGGGTTGTGCCGACGACGGTTGCTGTGACGAATCGGCCACGCAGAGTTCGGAGCAACTCGGTTACGACGATGACGAAGTGAACTCGGTAGCGGACGGCGCGGACTTGGGACTCGGGTGCGGAAATCCGAACGCCATCGCGTCGCTCGAAACGGGCGACACGGTACTCGACCTCGGGTCCGGTGCGGGATTCGACTGCTTCCTCGCCGCACGGGAGGTCGGCGAGTCCGGACGGGTTATCGGCGTCGACATGACTCCCGAGATGGTCGAGAAGGCTCGGGAGAACGTCGTGAAGAACGACGCGACGAACGTCGAGTTCCGCCTCGGCGAAATCGAACACCTCCCCGTCTCCGACGAGACGGTCGACGTCATCATCTCGAACTGCGTCATCAACCTCTCGCCGAACAAGCCGCAGGTCTTCCGCGAGGCGTTTCGGGCGCTCCGCCCGGACGGACGGGTGGCCGTCTCGGACGTCGTGATGACCGCTCCCATCCCGGATGCGGTTCGAACGGACCCCGAATCCGTGGCCGCCTGCGTCGGTGGCTCCTCGACAATCGACGAACTGCGAGCGATGCTAACCGAGGCCGGTTTCGTCGACGTCGAGATAACGCCGAAAGAGGACAGCGAGGAGTTCATCCGCGAATGGGACGACAGCCTCGACCTCGGCGAATACATCGTCTCCGCGGCGATAACGGGCCGGAAGCCTCGACAGGGTGAGAGCGAATGACGGAGCAAAATGACGGCACCGTCACGGTCGCGTTCGTCTGCGTACAGAACGCGGGGCGGAGTCAGATGGCGACCGCTTTCGCCGAACGAGAGCGTGACCGGCGGGGATTCGAAGACCGGGTACGCATCGTCACCGGTGGAACCGACCCCGCGAATCACGTCCACGGTGTCGTCGTCGAAACGATGGCCGAGAACGGGTTCGACCTCGGAGACCGGACTCCGCGAAAAATCACGCACGACGAGACGATGGACGCGGACATCGTTATCACGATGGGCTGTTCCGCGGAGAACGTCTGTCCGATGACGTGGCGGGGAGATGCCCGCGACTGGGCGCTCGACGACCCGCACGGACGGGGAATCGAGGCGGTGCGGGGAATACGGGATGACATCGAGCGGAGGGTCTCGGGACTGTTCGACGAACTTGCCGAGAACGCCACTGAACGAGGTGTCTAACAGGTGCGACTTCCCCGAAGAGCACCGCGTCACTTTTAGCCCCCGTGGGAGAATCCGCAGTATTCACGTCTATGTCTCCTACTTTGTTCCCGACGACCATCGAAAGTGAACGGCTTCGGTACGTGCCGCTACACGAGTCGGTCGACGTCCTCGACCTCTACGAGTATCACCGCTCCGGCGAGATGGACGCCGTGATGCGCCCGCTCGGTGAGACGCCGCACGCGACGCCGAAGGAAACGATGGACGAACTGACTGAAGCCGGAGACGCGTGGGAGTCCGGCGAACGGGCGACCTACGCCATGCGGTCGAACGCGGACGACGAATTCGTCGGCGTCGCCGAGCTGTGGCTCGAATGGGACAAACGCAAGACGTCGTTCGGAATCTGGATTCGAGAGCCGTGCTGGGGACGCGGTTACTCCGCAGAGCGGGCGGGAGCGATGCTGTACGTCGCCTTCGAACTGCTCGACCTCGAACTCGTGAGCGTCGGACACGAACCCGAAAACGAGCGGTCGAAACGCGCCATCGAGAAGTACGTCGATGTCTACGGCGGGCAGTACGATGGCATCCTCCGAAATTGGCTTCCGCCGGGCGATTCTGGCGGCCCACGGGACTTGCGAACGTACACCATCTCGCAAGCGCAGTGGCGTGAGAACACTACGGACGAAGAGCTGGCGACGATTCGGGTCGTTCGGTAAGTCTCACGAAGTCGCTCGCCGTTCGATACGGCGTCTCCACGCGAGAGCGGTCGTTCCCCTCAGTCCCCCAACATTGAGCCTAACTTTTGCGGTGCCAACCACGCCGCGAGTCCGCTCCCCATTTGTCACCGTCGGTGGTCACGTTCCGCTGCGCGAACAGCGCACACCCGCAGTAGACGAGAAACAGCGTCAGCATCTCGAACCAGTACAGCAGGAACACCTCGTTGACGGTACCGCCCCCGTCGGCGAGAACGATTCCCGCGAACGGGAGCGCGTTGGCGACGAGGACCGGAGAGAAGTCGGCGAAGCTGACGTCATCGCCCTGTTCTCTATCGCTTATTTCGATACTTCAGTTGTCTCGTGTCGTGACGTAAATCTATCCAATCGACAGCGCGTATCCGCGACGCCCGCGTTTGATTCCGCCGTCGATTTTCACTAGAATTCCTATCTCGATTATCGGTTCTTTCGCTGTTCCACTTTGTTCCGGTAGCTACGACCATGACTGCAGAGGACGAAATGTCCAACCCGGCAGATATCTCCGACTAGTCGGAGCTAGCAATAGCCGGACCAGCGGGAGTACATCTGATTTCCGGATCGATCGAAAAGAGAAAGCGAATCATCAACGAGATGCTGACGATGGTCAGCGTCCCGAAGATGACGATTTGAGCCAGTGGAATCGGTTGTCCGGCACGTATCGTGAAAACGACCATCGCCATCACCGCTCCACCGAGAGTTGCGACCTTGACGAGGAGAATCGCGGTGAATGCGTATCCCCACGGTCGTCGTTTCCGCAGCCAGTATGCCGAGAGGGCAAATGCCGGAACGAGGATGCCGAGGTCCAGCGAATAAATCACGTTCGTGGGAACTCCAGCCTCGAGGATGCTTTCGGGGACCGACCCGGCGAGGGTAGCCGGAACGATTACCGACAACCAGAGGAAGAGGATGAGGACGACGAACAGCAACTGGAAACCAACGTACGACCGAACCGGCATATCGCCGACAGACCGTTTCAGTTCCTCCGCATCGAGTCGTGCCATTCCGCCGACGAACGTGAAGAGTGACAACCAAAGGAGTGTGACGTAGACGAGATATAACTCGTTGAATGCCGTCATGAAGGCGTACGAACCGTAGGTGTACAGGAGGTAGCCCATAACGCCGAGCCAGACGACGTACGCTCGTGACGACCCTTTCGTGGAGAAGTACAGGGAGATTGCCAGAGCGGGAACTGCTACGGTGAGCGTCAAGAGGTCCTGTCCATAGACCTGTGGAAGGAGTACCGGTGCGTCGCGGTAGAAACCGGGAACGAACAGACCAACGCTGGTCGCGGCGACGGTCAAGAGGAGTATCGCCACCGAGGAGAGGACGTACGAGCGCGATAGCGTACTTCGTGACATCTTCACCCGGTTCTCGTCTCGTCGATTTCGTCGGAGGGCGGAACACCGAGGCGGTTCTCGACGAACGCAGCAAAGTCAGTTGCAAACGCCTCAACTTCGTGCCAATCAGTGTACTCGTAATCTCGTGACGTATCTGTATCTCCGGTGGCCTCTTTGGCGATCCGCTTCATCATCAGTCGCTTGAGAAACCCGTACTTCGAGTAACGAAGCGCACCCGCGAACAGGCCGATACGGTCGGGGTTCCAATCAGTCTCCTCAAGGAACTCGTCGACGTACGCCGCTGCTTCCGCCTGTCGTTCGTCATCCGTCGTCGCAGACGACATGGACAACTGGAAGAACGCAGTCGGTCGAAGGGTCAGAGTCTCGCGGTTTCCGCGAACGAACTCGGAAATCTCGGTCTGGTGCTTTCCGAGGTGGATGGAAGCACCGACGAGAAACGCATCGATACTTTCGAGGTCGGATTTGGACGGGCGTTCCGCAGCGTCGACTGCGCTCGCATCGTGGCCACGCTCGGTCAGTACGGTGGCGATTCGATCAGCGACTTTTGCTGTCTGCCCTTCGCCAGTTCCGTAGACGACGAGAAATGACACCATCGATATTCGTTCATGACGTACTGTATCGGCGTCAATAAACCTTGATGGCAGACCCTCTTCTCGCCCCTGTCAGCCGTTCCGAGTAAGTATCGATGACGAATATATACGCGCTCACGGCCCCAGAAGTAGTGTTTTTACCGGTTCTCTCGCTGCTCCACCTTGTTCAGTTCGATGAGCAACCGGAAAATCGCCTTCACCAAATTCGAGTCCACCTCGAATTTCTCGGCGTTCTCGCCCGCCCGGTCCATCACGCGTTGTTCCTGTGACTCGTCCGTCGTGGGAATATCTTGGGCCGACTTCACCTCCGCCACCGTGTCCGCGACGTAAGTTCGTCGGGCGATGAGTTCCACCAGTTCGCGGTCGATGGATTCGATTTCGCCGCGCAGTTCGTCGAGCGTCATATCGTTCGGGTTCCGTCTGTTTGCGTCGTCGTTAGCCATGTCGTGCCCTCCAATGACTGCCAGCTTTTCCGTACGTCCTCTAAAACCTCTCGCCCGCCGACGGCGACGAAACTCGGGCCGGTTCCCGACAGCGAAACGCCCACCACGTCCGGCAGGGCTTCCACCATCGGTTCGGCCGAAAACCCGAGCGCGCCGCAGAAGGCGAAGCCGTTGACGGTCATCGCCCGGCCGTAGTCGCCGTCGAGCGCGAGTTCGGCCACCAGTTCGGCCATCGGCGCGACCTGCTGACACCGGGAGACGTCCGCGTCGGCGGAGAACGACCGCTCCGGCGGCGTCCACACCAGCACGTCCCAGTCCACCTCGTCCCGGGCGAGCAGTTCGTCCGTCGAGTTGTCGGTGACGGTGACGCCGCCGAGCATGCTCGCGCTGGCGTCGTCGAACGCGCCGGTGACCGTCACTCCCACGTCGCGGGCCGCCTGCACGCCGATTCGGCAGGCGTCTTCGCGCCGCATCTCGGCGTCGAGTGCCGAAAGCGTCGCCAGCACCGTTGCGTTGGCGGCGGCACTCGAACTCTTCAGGCCAGAGGCCATCGGCACGTCGCTCTCGGTGCGGACCGTCGCGCCGAACGCCTCGTCTTCGACGTCGAGGACGAGTTCCGCACAGCGTTCGATGAGTCGAGCGTCCGCGTCGGGAGCGTCGGCGATCTCTCCGCGTATCTCGCCGGAATCGTCCAGTTCGACCTCCGCGGTCGTCGAGATGTCGATGGCGAACGCCGACCCGACACCGGTCGCCAGTGCGTTGAGTATCGTCCCGGCGGCGGGTGCTTTCGAGCGACCGTGCATGGTCGGCCTTCGCAGGTATCCGTCTTGAGGATGGCGGTAGACGCAATACGTGATGCCGTCACGCGGCCGCGGACGATTCGGTCGGTTCGTCCATCGGGTCGCCGAGTTCGCCGACGATTTCCTCCAACGCGTCGGTTGCAGTGATGAGGCCGACGACTTCTCCGTCCTCCATCACCAGCGCGAGTTCCTGATTTTCGGCCTGGAACTGGTCCACCACGTCGCTGATGGATGCGTCCGCCGCGACGGTCGTCGGCGGGTGTGCCACCTCCTCGATGGTCGTCTCTCCCGACCGGAGCGCGTCGTCCGCGCCGTACAGCGCGGGCATGTAGACGTTCCCGTGGTACTCGGAGAGCGACTCGCCGACCAGCGGAAACCGCGTGTGCGGATTGTTCTTGGCGCGTTCGACGTTCTCGTCGAGGGACGCGGACGTCGAGAGGGAGACGATGTCCTCGCGCGGAATCATGACGTCTCGAACAGGTATCTCGCCGATTGCGAGCGCGTTCAGGACCTCCCGATGGCGCTCGTCCGCGAGGTCACCTCGTTCGAGGACGGAGCCGAGTTCCTGGTGGAGGTCGGCGCGGGTTTCGATGGCGTCCGCTTCCGCGTCCTTCCACGCGCCGGTGATTTCGACGCCGAACAGACGCAGCGTCCACTTCGCCACCCCGTCGCCGAGCGTGATTATCGGAGCGATGGCCCGATGGAACCAGTACAGCGGGGTCGCGCCGTACCGACAGACGAATTTCGTGCGCTCGACGCCGAGGTACGTCGGCGTCTGTTCCCCGTGTGTCAGGTGGACGAGGTTGATGATGAGGAATCCGAGGAGCGCCCCCGCGCCGACCGACGCCAACCACGTCCCCGCGAATATCGGCTCGAAGATGGCGGCCAGCGCCGGTTCGGCGACGATACCGACCGCGATGCTGGACGCGGTGATACCGACCTGACAGCTCGTGAGGTAGATTTCGAGGTTCTCCGTCATCTCCCACGCCCTCCGCAAGTCGGGCGAGTCGAACTCCGATTCGGAGTACTGGCGGACGCGGGTCAGCGCGAACTCGATGGCGACGAAGTACCCGTTCGCCAGTATCAACAGTAGTCCGGCGGCCAACCGCGCAGCTATCACCACGGTGTTCATCGTCCGTGCGTAGCGGTTCCACTCATTTGATACTACTGGCTCGTTTCAAACTATCTTCCTATGATGGCGATTGGAAAATGGGATTTTCAAATAATATTGTAGTGATGTCGGTGTCTGTCAATTTCATTGGTGGCATCAACCGTCCGTCGAGTCTCGGTGCGTTACGTCGAATCTCGGGTCGGTATGCTCTCCCGCGTGGGTCGTCCGATGGGGTGCGAACGAATCGTTGCGCTGGAACGGGGGTCTTTTCCCCGTCCCCGACAAACCGCCGGGTATGAGTGTCCGCAACGACGTTTCCCCCGATACGCTCGGCGTCGAACTCACCGAGGACGGCATCGTCGTCGAATACACGGACGGCCGGGAGGTCTTCTACAATGGGATTCCGAAGAAGGTACAGGGGACGCTTCGAACGCAACCGGGAAAGCTGATTCAGGTGCTCGTCACCGACCCGACCGAGACGGAGGGCGTCATGACCTACGTCAACGACCGGGACACGCACGACGAAATCCTGCAAGAGACGGGCGTCGGCCGAGTCATCCTCGAACCCGGCGAGGAGGAGGAACTGTTCCCCGGCGTGACGGTCCGGGCCGACGGCTACGCCGTCGAAGTCGAGGCCAGCCCGGAAATCGCGCGGGGCCGAGTGTTCGTCTTCGAGGAGGACGAACTGGGCGAGCGCTCGTTCGAGTTCGTCGAGGACGACGACGAATAATGCCGCTCGCAAAGCGCTGGCAGGAACTCGACAGGGGGACGGTCGCGCGGGCTCCGGAACGCTGGGCGATGTACGAACTGGGGACCGACGGTGAATTACTGGAAATCGGCGTCGGCGTCCTCCGAGACGAGTTGAAAACCGCGCTCACGTACGGCGACGCCGAGCAGGTCCGCTGGGAGACGTGCCAATCGCGGGAAGGAGCGGAGGAGTTGGCCGCGGAACACCGGGAACGGGCGGGGCTGGACTGAGTAGTGGTTGACTGGTAGCCGCCGGAACTCAGTTGACGAGCGGTGGCGTCGGTTCCTCGTCCGCGTCCTTCCACTCGCCCAGTCCTTCGGGGTCGAGATGGATGTGGACGTCGCCCACGTCGTCGCGGGCGATGAGTGAGTCTCGGAGTTCGGTTTCGATGTCGTGAGCTTCGATGAACGTGTGGTCGGCCGCGACCTCGGCGTGGAACTCGATTTCGAGGACGGTTCCGGCGTGGTAGGCGGTGAAATCGTGTACGCCGTGAACGTCGTCGTGGGAGAGCACTTCGTCCCGAATCTCTTCTCGGACGGGTTCCGGGGCGGCGGTGTCCACGAGGTAGTTCACGTTCTCCCGCGAAATCTCCACGCCCTGGTGGATGACGAGCAGGCTGACCACTCCGCCCGCGAGCGGGTCGAGAACCGGGAACCCGACGGCCATTCCGGCGACGCCGACCATCGCCGCGAGCGTGGTGTAGAGGTCGTTTTTGCTGTCGGCGGCGAGCGCGGCGAGGCCGGACGACCCGACGTTTCGGTTGACGCGTTTGGTGTACCAGTAACAGAAGGCGCGGTCGAAAAAGGCGAAGGCGAGTCCCCCAACGAGGGCGATACTGTAGGTCGCCTCCGGCGCGGAGCGAATCGTTTGTCCCGCGTCGTACAGCAGTTTCAGGCCGAGCAGGACGAGCGTCCCGCCGACGAACAGGGCGGTCAGCGGTTCGACCCGCTCGTGTCCGTGCGGGTGGTTCGAGTCGGGTCCGTGAAAGGAGAGACGTCCCCAGACGAGGACGACCGCACTCGCCAACAGGTCGGCCACCGAGTGGGCGGCGTCGGCGACGAGCGCGAGGCTCCCGAATGCAAGTCCGAGTCCCCCCTCCACCACGATTTTGAGGACGTTCGTCACCACGTTGGCCCACGACGCCTTGAGGAACTCGCTCCGGTGGTCGGCCATTCGTTCCTTCGTGGAACGCCCGTGGTTAAGAATATATGGATTAGGGTTGACAAATATCGGTTTTAGAGTGAGTCTAAAACACACGGTAATCGGTCACACGGTGGCTCGGACACAACATCACGTGATTCGGCGCGACATCACCACCACGCCGAGGACGATGAGTCCGATTCCCCAATAGAGCGAATCGTACGGTAACACCTTCAGGAGGAGCGTGACGACGCCGGACGTGAACAGCGACCAGCCGATTGTGGTATCGTACCCCATAGTACGTTCCCGACGGCCACTCGGTTTAAGCTGTCGGCAGTGGTGAACGTCCGCGTGGCAATCGACGCGCGTTCGTCGCCGTTTGCCCGCCATCATCCGTCCATCGGTGCCGCCGTCACCTGTTCCCGTACGTCGTGTCCGCTACTGGATGTAGCTCGGGTCCTCCGCGTCGCAGTGTTCCTCGTGCTGTTCCGCGTCGCTCCGGTCGTCGAACATCAGTCCGCACTGCTCGCACTGGTACCATGTCGTATCGTCGCGCTCGGTTCGAGCAACCATAATTGAACAATTGGCAGCATCGGACAAAGGGGTTTCTCCGGGAAACCCTGAAGACGGTGGGGTGACGAGTAGGGAATATGACGAATACACCGACGGTTACGCTTACCGTCCGGGGTGCGGAAAAGCGCGACGGCGGGCGGGGTATCGCCCGAATCGCCGACGAGGCCCGACAGCAACTCGGCGTGCTGAGCGGCGATACGGTCGCCGTCGAGGGGAACGGAACGACGGTCGTCAAGGTGTGGCCCGCCGCGAGCACGGTGCCGGAAAACACCATCCAAATCGACGCCGAAACGCGGACGAACGCGGGCGTCAGAATCGGCGACGAGGTTTCCGTTCATCCCATCTCCGTCTCCGACGCGGACTCCATCACGGTCGTCCCGAAGGCGAACTTCTCGCTCGACGACGTTGACACGCTGGAGCGGGCGGTGAAGCGGGAACTGCTGGACCGCCCGGTTCAGTCCGGCGAGCGCGCGCGAATCGAGCGACTCGGCGACGCGGGACTGTTCGTCGTCACGCGGACGAACCCCGGCGGAACCGTCCGCGTGACGAACGAGACGAACGTGAAAGTCTCCCTCTCGGATATGGTCGAATCCGTCTCCACATCCTCCGCCGACGCCGACGATTCGACCGACGTCACCGGCGCGGCGTACGAGGACATCGGCGGACTGGACGATGAACTCCGGCGGGTCCGCGAGATGGTCGAACTGCCGCTCTCGAACCCCGAACTCTTCCGCCGGTTGGGTATCGACCCGCCGAAGGGCGTGTTGCTCTACGGGCCGCCCGGAACCGGAAAAACCCTCATCGCCAAGGCGGTCGCCAACGAGGTGAACGCCCACTTCGTCTCCGTCTCCGGCCCGGAAGTGATGAGCAAGTACAAGGGAGAAAGCGAGGAACGCCTCCGCGAAATCTTCACCGAAGCGAACGAGAACGCCCCCGCCATCATCTTCTTCGACGAGGTGGACAGCCTCGGCGGGAAGCGCGACGAGGAGAGCGACATGGAGAACCGACTCGTCGCCCAGATGCTCTCGCTGATGGACGGGTTGGAATCCCGCGGGGAAGTCGTCGTCATCGGCGCGACGAACCGCGTGGACGCCATCGACCCGGCGCTCCGGCGCGGCGGGCGCTTCGACCGCGAAATCGAAATCGGCGCGCCGGACGAGGGCGGCCGCCGCGAAATCCTTGAAGTCCACACCCGCGGGATGCCGCTCGCCGACGACGTGGCGGTCGAACGACTCGCCGCGACGACTCACGGGTTCGTCGGTGCCGACCTCCACACGCTCGTCACGGAGGCGGCGATGGCGGCGCTCCGGCGCGCGCGCGACGACGGCGCGGACGACGACGCGTTGCTCTCCGTCGAGGTGACGCGGGGTGACTTCAACACCGCGTTGGCGAGCGTCGAACCGTCCGCAATGCGAGAGTTCGTCGCCGAAGCGCCCGACATCTCCTTCGAGGACGTGGGCGGACTGAACGACGCGAAACAGACGCTCATCGAGGCCGTCGAGTGGCCGCTCTCGTACTCCAACCTGTTCGAAGCGACGCGGACGGAACCGCCGAGCGGCGTCCTCCTCTACGGGCCGCCCGGAACCGGGAAGACGCTCCTCGCCCGCGCGCTCGCTGGCGAGAGCGACGTGAACTTCGTCTCCGTCGCCGGACCGGAACTGTTGGACCGGTACGTCGGCGAGAGCGAGAAGTCAGTTCGGGAGGTGTTCGACCGGGCGCGACAGGCCTCCCCCGCCATCATCTTCTTCGACGAAATCGACTCGCTCGCGTCCCAACGCGGCGAGTCCCACGAAGTCACCGAACGGGTCGTCTCGCAACTGCTGACCGAACTCGACGGCCTGACCGAAAACCCGAACCTCGTCGTCCTCGCGGCGACGAACCGCCGCGAGGCCATCGACCCCGCGCTCCTCCGTCCCGGCCGACTCGAGTCCCACATCGAGATTCCGGCCCCCGACGAGGAAGGTCGTCGCAAAATCCTGTCCGTCCACGCGGGCGACAAACCGCTCGCCGACGACATCGACCTCGATTGGCTGGCGACGGAACTGGAGGGGTACACCGGTGCCGACATCGAGGCGCTCGTCCGCGCCGCGTCGATGCGCGCCATCCGCGAAGCGGCCGACGAGTTGACGCCCGAGGAAGCCAACAACAGGGCGGACGAAATCGTCATCGAACAGCGCCACTTCGATGCGGCCCGCGAATTCGTTCAGCCGACGCTATAGTCAGATATTACGTCGTACCTCGGTTTCGAGTACTACACGAGCGATTCGTGATTTCTACCCGTTCGGTCGGCTCCGGGCCCTCGAGCCTCGTCGGTTGCTGAACGTAGTAGACGGAGACGTTCGTCAGGTCGTCGTCGTGCGTTTCGTTCCAACGTTGACAGACGTACTTGGCGAACGCCGGTCGAAGCGTCTCGTAGCCGCGCCGCTGGAGGTCGAGGAGATATACCAGCCACCGATGACTGGGGAATCCGAGCACCTCATCGGACGGGGGGTCCCAACAAACGGCACCCCGATGAAATGCGTCCACTTCCCGCCCTGATTCGAGTCGTCCGGGAACGACGTACCACCCGTCGGTTCCTCGCGGTTCGGGTGCGAACATGCTCCAGCGATGTTCGGCCGGATTCACCGTATCCTCTACCTGTTCTGGCGTTCGGACGTACCCGAGCGTCGCGGCGTTCCAGACGAGGACGAACACGAGAAGGCATGTCAGAATAAGCGGTGTGACACGAGAAGGCATGTCAGAATAAGCGGTGTGATTCGTTCTATTCCCTGACGGACGTCATTCAGAACCTTCGGCGTCCGAGGGTGAGGAAAGACACGTTTACACCAACTCATCCGACGTTCCTCGTCGCGTGCCCCCACGACCGGTTCGACGAACCGGTCCACGGAATCCCAGACGACGCTCGGGAGAAACGGAAGCAGTGCCGTGGTAGAAATTAGCGGAAAGAGACCGAGATACATGGTGAGAAACATTCCAAAGTGCATCCCGATGAATAGCGATGCGAACGCCGCCCGTGACCAGCCAGTCAGGAGTATCAGGAGCGCCGACGTCACGATCATCGTGAACCAAAGTTTGTCGAAGGCGTGAAGCATCGTCGGATACCGGGCCAAAGCGTCCCCGACGAACGTGGTGAGGTTGTGGAGACTGAACACGTACTCCACCGCAACGCCGCGCGTCCACAACTCGCCGCGGAGTTTGAACAGCGCATTCGCGGTGTAGATAACGACGACCTGAACCAACAACCCGGCGGACGCGAGGCTCACGACTCGCTCGCCGTGGTCCTCGTCGTACAGCGAATCGACGGACCACCGTTCACCCAATGGTAAGAAGATACCCCACAGAAGCAATCGTCGAAGCAAGGAATCCCCGGCGTTCAGGAGGACTGGATTTCGAGCATGTAACGACACGAGGAGAACGAACGAAATTGCCGTCGAAACCCTCGTTCGATAGCCGACGAGAAGCAATAGCGCGAAGATGGCGGCAACGATGAACAAGACCGCTTGAAACCACACCGCTCCCGAAATCGTGTGGATCGAAAGGTGAGAAAGCCCGGGGAACCGCGTTTCGAGAACCGAGCGGGGTAAAACACCGGAGTCGGTGTAGAAGACAGCGAGGTCGCGCGACCGGAGAATCAGATCGGAGAGCAACAAGAAGCCCAGGAATATCCGGAAGGTTGCCAACGCTCGTGTGTCGATTCCAAACCGGCGGGCGAGAGCAGTGCGACCCCGTTCACCAATATTTGTCGTGGTCGCGAACATATCCATACCCGCGAATATTTTTAATATTATATAAGTCTTATATATTTCATATAAACTAACGTCGTATACTCCATCCAAATCGGTATCACTCATCCCCTTTGACCTACAATCCCTGTAAACGAACTCGAAACTCATCCGTCAAGCGTCACGTCGAACGCCCGTCGAATCGCCGCACACTGCATCGACAGCGGCATGCTTGGTTGGACCGACGCGCCGCTAGTTCCGTTCCCGCCCTCGGCGTGTTTCGCCGCCAGTTCGGGCGTGCAGGGGAGGTGGACGAAGCCCATCGGAACGTCCCGGTCCTCGCGTTCCAGATACGCTCGCGTCGAGTAGAGCGCGTTGTTACAGAGGTGCGTCCCCGCGGTGTTCGAGACGTGTGCCGGAATTACGGCGTCGAGGAGCGATTCCACGACCGAAACGACGGGCAGCGTGGCGAAGTAGCCCGCCGCTCCGCCGCCGCGGATTCGCTCGTTTCTCGGCTCCGCGCCCGCATTGTCCGGCGTGCTCCCGGAGTCGTTGACGTTGATACCCACGCGCTCGACGCTGATTCCCGCCCGTCCCGCCGCGAGGCCGGTGGCGACGATTGCGGCCGGGTCGTGGGTTTCGACGTGGCTCCGCATCGCTTCGAACGCCGCGTCGAACTCGACCGGAAGGACTTCCCCAACGATTTCGTGGCCGCCGAGTTCCTCGCCGTCGAGTTCGCGCGCCACCATCTCGCTCGGGTTCTCGTCGTCGTCGCCGAAGGGTTCGTAGCCCGTCAGGAGCAGCGTCATGCACGGACGATTTCGGCGCGGCGGCTTAGTTGATGGTGTCGCGGAAAGGCGGACGGGTTGGGTCGGATATCTCGACGAATATCGCGCCGAAAACACGGGAGGACCGGGATGGCGCGGAAAATCGTGATCCGAGTGAAGTCGTGTGGCTCCGACGCCGACCGTCACCCGAGGACGATGAGCAACAGCGGAACGACGAGCAACGTGAGGAGAAATCCGATGAAGTAGGTTTTGGTCCCGACGATTTCGTTCTGCATCGCGTCGATGAACGGCGTGTACAGCGGATAGAGCACGAGCGTCAGGAGCGTCACCAGCAGGCCGATGCTCAACAACAGGACGACGGTCAGCACGCCGACGGGCGTGTCGAGGGCAACCGCGATGATGAGCGTATCGACCAAGGTTCCGATGTTCGCGCCGAGGATGTACGGGATGATCTCGTTGCGCTTGACGTGGCCGCGGTTGTACAGCGGGACGATGACGCCGAGCGAAAACGCGACGCTCGTCGTCAGGGCGGTGATGATGAGTCCGAGGAAGAACGACGCCCACTTGTTTTGCAGTCGGGAGAGATAGCGGCGTCGAAGCCGTTGCTTGTCGAGACTC
>NZ_MEIH01000028.1:0-2364 GCF_001723155.1 Haladaptatus sp. W1 | reverse complement strand
TCCGCGAAACGCGCCCGGAGAACCCGCTCTGGATGAATCCGGTCGACGCGGACGAGCGCGACATCGAGAACGGCGACCACATCCGCATCGACGCCGGTCGGCGGACCGTCGAAGGGATGGCGATGGTCACGAACGGAATCCGTCCCGGTGTCGTCGGCGCGATGTGGGGATGGGGGCGCGAGGGTGACGGCGCCGTCGCCCAGACCCGTCGACGGAACGACGACGGAATCGGTCGAAGGGTACGGTCACACACCGTACCAGTTCGACCGCCCGATGTCCGAGGACGCGGGAATCGCCAAGGGTCGCGACGCCGGGTTTGCGATCAACCATGTCCAACCGTTCGACCACGCCCTGGGCAACGCCGGGCTGAGCGACCTCGTCGGCGGCAGTAGCGCCCAATTCGACGCGTTCGTCGACGTCGAACGCCTCGACGGAGGTGGTCACTGATGACGGCGCTGTCCGACGACGTCGACCAGACGACGTTCGCGCGCTCACGAGCCAACGTCTACGGCCTCTTCGCCGCGATATTCGACGGCGATGTGGCGGCGCTTATCGAAGCGAGAGACGACGGCGTGTTCTGCCGTCTCGCCTCGACGCTCCCGGGCGATATCGACTGCACGCCGCTCGACGACCTCGACGACGAAGCGCTCTCGTTCGCCTACGAGAACCTCTTCGTCGTCCCGGGAACGCACTACGTTCCGCCGTTCGCATCGGCCCACGCGACGACTCCGTCGGTCGAATAACTGGTGGCGAAATACTTCCGGATGGTCGGCGAGCACCGACAGTTCCCGCCGACCGTGCAAAACGAGGAAGCCACTAGCGAGGGGTGGCGCAGCGGAAAACAGTCGCTCACGGTTTCGACCGAATCGAGTTGGACGTGCCACGATATGTTTCTTTTCGATGGGATTGTAATAAATGTGTTTTCAGCACGTGAGAATTGGAGAAGGTTTTACTCCACTTCGTATCATATGCCTGTGTAGTAATGAAAACACCGAATAACCAACGGACGTTCTCGCCAGATATCGTCTTCGACGTACTTCGAAACCCTCGTCGCCAGTTCGTCTTAGCGTATCTCCGACAGCAGAACCATCCGGTGACGCTCACCGAACTCGCGCGCCAGACTACTGCATGGGAAGCGGATGTCCCGCTGTCGGAGGTCAATGGGGAGTCGATGAAACCGGTGTATACATCGCTATCACACGCTCAACTGCCGAAGCTCGTCGACCACGGACTGCTCGAATACACGACCGATGATCGACGAACCGTCGATACTACGGACCGAATGCGGATACTCGAAGCCGATTTCGATTTTACTTCTCTCGTCGAACCACAGCGGTACTACACCGAGTGACACCCCGACTGTGTTGTTATGCGATTTGACGCGGACGATATGGACTGGCCCACGTGGGGATATCACAGCCGAGTCGAGCCACGCGGTTCTCTATCGATGGATGGGTTGCGAACAAGGAAAAGAGGAGTGAACGATCCGTGTTCCACGGAACCGGGCCAGCAATATCCTCGATGTTCTCGCCAGTTGCGATAGCTGCGACTCGGTAGAGCGCATCGGCGAGCGTTTCGGGGTCCACGACGTGGGCGGCGTAGGCGTCCGCACGGTACTCTTCCATTCGATTCGCATACCGACTCAGCGCGAGTGCGAGTGGTTCGACACCCAACCCGAATGCATACCGAACGAGGCGGATTGGTCGCTCTTCGATGAACGCAAGCGCGCTGAACAACAGCGAGCCGACGGCGGCTACGAACGGGCCGCGTCCTGCAAGAACGACGAGCCAGAACGCGCTGAAACCGAGTATCTGGGGAGTGTACGCACGAATCGCGTCCGTGTGGATATCCGTTCCTAGATGACCGAGTTCGTGTGCGAACAACGCACTCACGCCTACTCGCCCGACGATTTGCGGGAGGAGCGGGTCGAACGCGACGACGGGTTCACCGTCGTCGTAGCCAACTACAGCATCCACGAACACAGCTAATCTTCCAGCTCATCTGTCTCAAGCTCGCCAGCGAGATACTGCCGCCTTTTCTCTGTAATTTGGTAGTAAGTCTTGCTCTCGTTTGGATTTTCCATTAGGCTCCGCTTTAAGAGTTGCTCAATTGGTTGTGTGATTGGTATCGATTATGTTCATATAGCAATCTATTTTGATGTAAACTCACACTACCTACCATATTACATGCAGACAATTTATTGTGATCAGGAAGTATTCTTAACTGAATGACGAGGACATATATCTTAGGAGCTGGTGCCTCTCTTGGGTACAATGATGATGCTCCAGACGATCTGATTCCCCCTGGAACGAATGATTTCTTTGCTAAAGGTGCAAAGTCTGGTCTTCTATTTGATGATGATTT
>NZ_MEIH01000027.1:0-2349 GCF_001723155.1 Haladaptatus sp. W1 | reverse complement strand
CGTGACCTCGCCGATTCCAACCGTTCCGAAGCGTGGGGCGGTAGCGGTTCCTTCGTGGCCGTTTTCCACGCTCCGGACGCCGACGTTTGGCATCTCGTGACGCCGTACGAGGACGGAATCGGTGACATCACCACCGGCCGACCCGTTCTCCGGCGGTACGTCCTCGGAGCGGGCGAAACGCACCGAACCGTCGCCAGCGCGCTGGCGGGACTGAACGCGACCGAGAGCGGTCTCGCCGACCGAATTCACGACGCCTTCCGTCTCGAGTCGGTCACGCGGCGGTTCTACGAGGAGTACACGGAGGTGTTCGATACCCTCCGCACCGAACTCCGGGAGAAGGGAATGTCGGAGCGTCGGGCGTCTTCGAACACCGCTCCGGGACTCGCCAACGCTTTGAGCGCGGACAACTCGAACGCCAGCGTCATCTCGCCGCTTCCGCTCATGCTCATGTCCCTACATCCCGTCCTGCGGGAGAAAACGGCTTCGGTTGCTCGTTCGCCCGGTCAGGGCACGTCGATTCGGTAGTAGTCGTCGAACACCACGAGGGCGTCGGTCGTGAACTCGTTCGCCACCGCTTCGGTCATCCTCACGACTCGTTCGCGGCCGTCGATTTCCGCGAACACCTGTTGAGTCGCCTCCGAGAGTTCGTCGAAGTGGTACACCCGAACGCCCGCCGGGACGGTTTCGGTTCGGGTGATGGTAAAGGCCGTCTCTCCGGTCGATGCGGACGCGAGACTACTCGTGCTGTTCGAAGCCATTGATACATGTTACCAATTGTCTTAGCACCTCTTAAACCTTGTGGCGATTGTCTCGAAAAAACGTGATGGTTCTTCCGCTACGCGAGCAGTACCCGGAAATAACCGGTGTACTTCACGAAATCGCCGTCACTGAACTGTCCAGCTGTCTCCCAGTCGATGAGTTGTTCGCCGCGTTCGACGACGCTCGGGAAGTGCCCTTTCGCGTCGTATTCGAGTTCGTCGTAGTGTCGAACGCGCGCGTCGTTCGGAATCGAATCTACCGGTTCGACGGCTTTTTTTCACGAATTCTCCCGACCGAGCATGGCAATGATACCAACTGTCGTGGTAGTACTTAAACCTTCACGTCGTGACAATACGGAGATACGCTGGAACGCACCACGGTCAGAACGACAGACCGGCAGAAAATATTTCACTGTTAGTTCGGTAGAACGTCCGAGGTCAAAGTTTGGAGACAGACGATAACGCTCCAGTCGAGCAAACGATCGAAGGGTATGACATCTTAGCAGAGAAGGCAGACGACCTCGACCGCACCGCGAGTCCGTGGGGTCGAGCTATTTTCAGCGACACTATTCGTGGCCCGCAACGCGAACCGTACTTCCGGAACTTTCCGGTCGCCGGGTGTTGCTCGCGGGGTGTGGCCGCGGCGATCACGTTCCGTGGTTCCACGAAAACGGCGCGACCGTTACCGGCGTGGACGTGAGCGCAACGGCGATTCAGCACGCAAAAGACGAGTTCGGCGACGAGGGAACGTTCCATCGCGCGGATTTGACCGAACCGCTCGACTTCGCTAACGATTCACTCGACGTCGTCTTCAGCAATCTGGTGTTCAGCCACATCGAGGAGTGGCGACCAGTGTTCTCGGAATTTCGTCGCATCTTGGAACCAGACGGGACCTTCGTCGTCACCACGATACATCCGCGATACCTCCGAACCGAGTTCGAAATCGAGAGCTACTACGAAACCAAGAAAGTGATGAACGAGTGGCCAGAAGTCGATATTCCGACGTATTACCGACCGATAAGTGAAGTCATCAGTTCGTTTCTCGGGCTGGTTTCCACCTGCAGACGGTCGAGGAACCGAAACCCGAACCCCAGTTCGAGGACCACCATCCGAAACGATACCGCGATGCGTTGCGGAACCAGAACTACTCGTTATCCGAGCAGCTGCCAATTGACGAATCCCCCCGACAAAAATTCCGTACTACGGCCTCACTGTTCCTGCTGGGGTGCGAGTTTGTCCGGGTCGAAATCCTTCTCGAGGAGGATTTCCTTCTGGTCGGCACACTCGACCTCGTTGCGGATGAGGTCCTTGTACTTGCCCTGCGGGGCGATATCGCCGATGAGGACGCCGCCGATGAGTTTTCCGTCCTTGAACGAGAGGCGACGCCATTCGGTTTCGCTGTACTTCTCCTCGCACTCGTCGTCGCCCATCGTCGGGAAGCCGAAGGAGAGGAACGGGAAGTCGAAGTGAGTGATGGAGTACGACGAAACCCACCGGAACTCCTTTTCCTCGTCGTCCGCGACCATGTTCTTCGCGGCGATGACGCCCTGCTGTTTCGCGCTGCCCCACGACCCGTTCTGGGCGTACTCGT
>NZ_MEIH01000026.1:0-29136 GCF_001723155.1 Haladaptatus sp. W1 | reverse complement strand
AACTGGTACGTGGTCGATTCGGTCGAATCGGAGATGACGATGACCACGGCGATTCCGTCGGCGACGGTAATGGGATACGCGGCTTCGTACCGGGAGTCGGAGTCCTCCGGCGATTCGGGGACTGTCCACGCCGGTTTCGGCGCGTCGTCCGAGAACGCCGTCGTTCCGGTCGTCGTGGTCGTCGCACCGCCGACGCCGACCGTCGCGCCGAGCGTTCCCGTCGTCGTCAAGAATCCACGTCTGGAGAGCGAGGAGGGCGAGGGATTCATACTCGAAGCCACTGCGTGGAGTTATTTATAGTTGGAGATATGGAACGAAACGACACCGGGTCGGACGAGACGCGGGTCGAACCCGTTACTTCCACGCGGATTGGCCCAGTCGCTCCGGGACGCCACGGAGGAGGTCGAGAAAGTGCGTGACGAGTCCGCGACCCTCGTCGTTACCGCGGAGGTACGAACGGGTCCGCTGGCTGAGCATCTCGACGCTCACCACGAGGAGGAAGATGACGATGATGGTCGCCATCATGTTCGTGTACGCGAACAGCCCTTGCTGGGTGTTGAGGATGCCGCCGATACCGCCAGCACCGATGAGACCCATCGTCACCGCGACGCGGACGTTGATTTCGAGGATGTACATCGTCCACGCGATGAATGGGGTGAACACCTGACTGAGCATCCCGAACACGATTGTCTGCGGACCGCTCGCGCCGGTACTCTCGATGGCCTCGATTGGACCCTCATCGACCTCTTCGAGTTCGTCGGTGAACAGTCGGCCGAGGTTTCCGATGGTGTCGGTTCCGATGGCCAGCGTCGCCGTGAAGGGCGTCAACCCGCCGAGCGGGATGTAGATGAGCGCCCAGACGAGCGCCGGGATGGACCGGATGGTGCTCATGACGCCGCGGAAGAGGAAGTTGAACGGGAACGGCGTCACGCGCTCGCTCCCCAAGACGCCGAACATGAGCGCGCCGGGGATGCCGAGGACCGTCCCGGCGAACCCGATGGAGAGCGTCGTCAGCGCGGCATCGACGAACGAGAGGCCGTTCTCCTGTGGCTGTTCGACCAGAATGAAGTGCGCGTACGCCCCGAAGTCGATGAACGGAATCGTCCCGAAGTACGTCGTCATCGGGAAGAAGTCACCGAGCGCGTCCTCGAACACGGGCATGTACTTGACGAGTTCACTCACGGAGAAGCCGACTTGACCGAGGGCGAAGCGAAACAGAAAGGCGAACATGACGAGCGCCACGAGCGAACCGAGTCGTCGAATCGTCTTGGCCCGCTTCAGTTCCGTCAGCCGTCGTTCGACGGCCCCGGTACCCGCTTGGCTGAAGCCGAAGTACGTTCGAACCCATTCGCCACGGCCGTCGCTCATGCCGTCACCTCCGCGTCGCCGCGGATCGCTTCGGTCTGGATGTTACCGTAGATTTCGTCAACCACGTCGATGGTGAAGTCCTCGCGGTAGCCGTCGAAGACGAGTTTCCCGTCCTTCATGCCCAGGAACCGGTCGCCGAACTCGCGGGCGAGGTTCACCTGATGGAGGCTCGCAACGGTCGTGAGGTTTCGCTCGCTCGCCGCCCCTCGGATGTATCCCATCACGCTCTCCGCGCTGGCGGGGTCGAGGCTCGCGACCGGTTCGTCCGCGAGCAGGAGGTTCGGTTGTTGAACCAGTGCGCGGGCGATACCGACCCGTTGCTGTTGTCCCCCGCTCATGCGACCCGCTTGCTGTCCCGCTTCGTCGAGCAACCCGACCGTCTTGAGCGCGTCGAGCGCCTCGCGTTTGTCGCCCGGCGCGTTCATCTGCAACAGGCTCCGGAAGAACGGCGTGCGGTGGAGCGACCCGGTGAGCGCGTTCGCGTACGCGCTGAGCTGTTCGATGAGGTAGTGTTGCTGGAAAATCATAGCCACGTCGTCGCGCGGGCCGGTTATCTCTTCACCGTCGATGGCAACAGTCCCGTCCGTCGGTTTCGTCAATCCGTTCAGACAGCGAAGGAGGGTTGATTTCCCTGCACCCGACTCGCCGAGGAGGACGACGAACTCGCCGTCGGGAATCTCGAACGAGACGTCTTCGAGGGCTTGTACGTCGCCGTATGATTTACTGAGGTTCTCTACTTTGATTGTGCTCATGTGCGTCTGTAGTTTGTCCTCCGGGCCGTATCGCCCGGTTAACCGTCCGTTTGAATATAGAAAGAAGTCAAATACTAAAACGATACGAAAAAATCGTTCGCTTAGTTGTTACCGAACTCCAAACCGAGTTCCTCTTTGACCTCTCGAACGGGTTTGTAGTCGCTCGCGTCGCCCTTCTGAAGACCGGTGAACCAGAGTTCCTCGTCGCCGCTCGCGTCGCCTTTGAGGTCGTCCTCGGTCGCGTCGATGAGCGCCTGCTGGATCTCCTCGCGTTTCGGCGAGTCCCAGTTCGAGCGAGCGAGGATGGGGGCACGCGGAATGGGCTGGGACGCCTTCAGCAGGTTCAGTTTGGGGTCCTCGCTTCCGGCACCGTCGTACTCCGAGGACTGGTCCTTGAACCGCTTCGGGAACTGGTCCTTCGGAATGTGCGGTGCGGAGACGAACGCACCCGAACCGGCGGCGGCCACGTCCGGTCGGTTCATCATCTGCTTGACGGCGGTGTCGTGGTCACCCGCCCACTGTCCGGTGAAGCCTTTGGACTTTCCTTCCGGGGCGTTGCCGATGTCGAGTCCGGCCTGCTTCAGCATGTACAGCGGGAACAGCGACCCGCTGGTCGAGAGCTTGTCGGCGAACGTGACGGTCTCGCCCTTGAGGTCGGACAGTTTGCTGATGCCGCTGTCCGTCGTGGTCGAGAGGAGCGAGAAGTACTTCGCCGAACCGTAGGCGACGCGGATGCCAACGACGTCCGTGACGTTCTCGTCGTCCCCGACGACGGCGAGTGTGGGCGACGCGTCCGCGAGGTCGCCGCGGCCGCCTTTGAGCGCCTGAAACACTGCCGGGTAACTCGATGCCTTCTGTGACTCGATGGTGACGCCGGTTTCGGATTCGAGGTAGTTGAACAACGGCTGGTACTGCTTTTTGACGTTGACGGACGACTCCGCCGGGGTAAGGATGAAGTTGACGGTCTCGCCCTCGCCGCTCTTCGTCGTCGTTCCCGTCCCGGTTCCGGGCGTCGTGGATTCACCGTCCGAACTGGTCGAACCGTCCGCCCCGTCGCCCTTCGAATCGCTCGTACAACCGGCACTGACTCCGATTATTCCCGCCGCGGTCGCGAATTTTATAAACGCGCGTCGATTTACCATCTGAAATCATGTTATTCGTTCGTTAGTTATCTGTTAAATCTTCCTATTCGTCGCTTTTGAGGCATTTGTGGTAACCATAGCCTCGATGTGGCGGACATATTTCCCGGAAACACGAAACCGTTTGTAGTCCGGGACGTAACCCACACCCATGGAAGGGAACACGCACGCAAAGCAGCGGGCCGCGTCGGTCGTCGTGGTCGATTACGGCCTCGGCAACCTCCGGAGCGCGGTCAAGGGTCTCGAACGCGCGGGAGCGGACGTCGAGGTGTCCGACGACCCGGCGACGTTCGACGCGGCCGACGGCATCGTTCTGCCGGGTGTCGGCGCGTTCCGTGAGGGTGTGGAAAACGCCGGACCGTACCGCGAAGCGCTCGTCGATGCCGCCGACAGCGGGACGCCGGTGTTCGGCATCTGTCTCGGGATGCAGATGCTGTTGACGACGAGCGAGGAGGCCGAGCACGCCGGGGAAGGCGACGTTACCGGACTCGACTTGATTCCGGGGACGAACGTCAGGTTCGACGGGGACCAGAAGGTGCCACAGATGGGCTGGAACGAACTCTCCGTCCAGCGCGACCACCCGCTGGTCGATGGCGTGGACGGGGAGTACGCCTACTTCGTCCACTCCTACTACGCCGCCCCCGAGGACGACGACGCCGTGGTGGCGACGACGGACTACGGCACGGACTTTCCGAGCGTCATCGCCGACGAGTCGGGGACCGTCTTCGGCACGCAGTTCCACCCCGAGAAGAGCGGCGATACGGGGCTTCGAATCCTCGAGAACTTCGTGAATATCTGCCTCGATAGCTAAAACGGATTACAGGAACTCGCGTACGTCGGAGTACCACATGTCGTGGTGGTCCATCGCGTCGATGTGCCGGGCGATTTTGGCGGCGAGGACGTGCCAGCACAGGTCGGTCGGGTCGTCGGGGTCGAGATTGTACTCGCTGTCACGACAGGTACACCCCTCCTCCACGATGTACTCGTCCTCGAACCCGACGACGACCACGAAATCCCGGTACTCCTTTACGCGCCGTTCGGAAACGGCTTCGATGGCCTGTTTTCCCCTGTCGTCGTGCGTCGAGAGAATTCTGCCCACGATGTCGGGCGTGAGCGACCCCGCGTCGGCCAGTTCGGTTTCCCACTCCTCGACGCGGTTCACGGTATCCACTCCCCGGGAGAATGCGACCGACAGACGGAGTTCGAAACCGAGGGCACGGGCCATCGGTTCGGACGGACGAAATAAACCCGTTCCGATAGCGAGGAGGCGGTCGGGCCGCCGCGACGGCAACCCGTATCCCTTTTCGGGACGGAACGCCGACGAGCACGCATGAACGTCCGCGAAGGAGGAATCGAGGTGGAAGTTCCCGAGCAGGAGGGGGACGCCATCATCGACGACGTGTTTTTCAATCCGGTGCAGGAGTTGAACCGCGACCTGACGGTGGCCGTCCTACGAACGTACCGCGACCGCGAACCGCGGGCGGAGTACTACCTCGATGCCATGGCGGCCTCAGGGATTCGCGGCGTCCGCGCCGCCGCGAACGACTGGAACGTGACCTGCGCCGACATCGACCCGGACGCCATCGAACTCTGTCGGGAGAACTTCGAGCGCAACGACCTGCCGGGGGAGGCCGTCCACCGGAACGCCAACGCGCTCATGCACGAGGAGGTGTTCGACGTGGTGGACATCGACCCGTTCGGGACGCCGATTCCCTTCGCCGACGCCGCCTTCGCCAACACGCGCGATTTGGTTTGCGTGACGGCAACCGACACCGCGCCGCTCTGTGGCGCGCACTTCCACAGCGGCGTCCGGAAGTACAGCGCGGTGCCGCGCAACACGGACTATCACGCCGAGATGGGGGTTCGAATCCTCCTCTCCGCGCTCGCCCGCACCGCCGCCCGCTATGACAAGGGCGTCACGCCGCTCCTGACGCACGCGACGAGCCACTACGTCCGAACGTACCTCGAACTCGACGAAGGGGCGACGACGGCCAACGGAGCCATCGACGAACTCGGCCACCTCTATCACTGCGAGGACTGTCTCCACCGGGACCACGAGTACGGACTCATCGCCGACCCGCCCGAAACCTGCCCGGCGTGCGAGGGAAACCGCGTTCTCACCGCCGGTCCAGTGTGGCTCGGCCCGACCCACGACGCCGACTTCGTGGACGTCGTGCGCGAGAACGTGACCGAGGAGATGGGAACCGCGAAGAAGGCGAACAAACTTCTAACGCAACTCTCGGGCGAACTCCACCGACCGACCCACTACGACCAACACCGTCTTTGCAAGGAGTGGACGCGTTCGGCCTCGGGGATGGACGAGTTCCTGGAGCGCCTCCGGGACGCGGGCTACGACGCCTCGCGCACCCACTACGGCGGGACGACGTTCAAGACGCCCGCCAGCGTCGCCGAGATTCGGGCGGCGACGCGACCGTAGCACGGGGTCGATAGTAGCCAACGCTTTTGGTCGATTTCGTGGAAGTACCCGTCGTGACTATCGGAACGACGGCACGCGAAACCATCGACTACGCGCGCGAACAGGAGATAACGTTTCTCGCGGCGGGAATCGCGTACTACGCGTTCGTCTCCATCCTCCCGGCGCTGCTGTTGGCGCTCGCCATCGCGTCGTTCGTCGGCGGCGACGCGTTCGCCAACACCGTCGTCGGGACGGTTCAGGGTCTGCTCTCGCCGAAGGCGAAGAGCATCGTGCAGGATTCGCTCTCCAGCGCGTCCGGACGCCGGAGTGCGACCGTCGTCGGGTCGCTCGTCCTCGTCTGGAGCACGTTGCGGGTGTTCCGCGGATTAGACGAGGCGTTCTCCCGGGTCTACGGCGTGAACGTCACCGAACCGTTCATCGACACGATGACCGACGCCGCCGTCGTACTGGCGGTCATCGCGCTCGGCGTCGCCGGGGTCGCGGTGGTCAACGTCCTCCTCCCCTCGCTGTCGTGGCTTCCCTTCAGGCGGACCATCGTCTCCGTCGCGCTCCTGTTCGGGCTGATTCCGGTCTTCTTACCCCTGTACTACTTCTTTCCCGACACGGACGTGACCGTTCGGGAGGTCCTTCCGGGGACGCTGTTCGCCACGCTCGGGTGGACCGCCCTCCAAGCGATATTCGGCGTCTACGTCGATTCGACGGCCCAGTTTTCCGCCTACGGCGTCCTCGGCGGGGCGCTGTTGGTGGTCACGTGGCTCTACCTCGGCGGTATCGTCCTGCTGTTCGGAGCGGTCATCAACGCCGTTCTCGCGGGACGGCACTTCAGGAAAACTAAAGGCGTGGCAGGCACCACAGAAAGACAGCAGGGAGTCAAAGGAGAGGACATGACCGACGATACAGAGCAGTCCGCACCGGACATCCTCGAACTCCACGGCAATGTAGAGCGGCTACAGTCCGAGTTCGAGGAGTTCGAGCACGACGTCGATGAGCGCACGGTTCAGAAATCCGAGCTGGAGTCGGAGCTGAAGGGGTACGTCCGCAGACGGATGCGTCGCGGACACGCACGCGGGTGGGGTCCGTATCTCGTCCTCCTCTACGGGACGGTGATGACCCTCGGCGCGTTCCGATGGCTCGACGGTGGGTGGGCCATCGGCGCGATGATAATCGTCTGGCTTTCCACGCTGGGGCTGTACACACTCATGGTGCTCGTCGGGTTCGGCGTGAGCGCCGCCGGGGTACCGGGACGCGTCGGCGGTCGGATCAAGGACTGGCGCTCGTAGCCATGAGTCGGGGTTGGGGCGTCGTTCAATTCCTCCACAGGGCGTTGCCACACTGGGTACAGGAGGTGTTCTCCGTCGTCACGCAACTCGGAGACGCGTGGCTGTTCTTCCTCCTCGGCGCGCTCCTCTACTGGTACAGCGACGACCGCGACACGTTCGGGTTCCTCCTCGGCGCGACGCTGGGAGCGCTCTCGTTGACGCTCGCGCTGAAGGGATTCTTCGCGCTGGCACGACCCCCGGATGCGGTCCGTTTCGTCGAGGCGACGGGGTACGGTTTCCCGAGCGGTCACGCTATCGGTTCGACGGTGTTCTGGTTCCTCCTCGCGCTGTCGCTCGACCGCTGGAGCCGAGGGAAGCGGTTCGCGGCCGCGGGTGCCATGGTCGCCGTCGTCTGCCTCTCGCGGCTCGTCCTCGGCGTCCACTTCGCGGTCGATGTCGTCGCCGGGGTCGCCGTCGGAGTGGCCTACCTCGCCGTCGTGGTCTGGGGGCTGAATCGACGACCGCGGGCGGCGTTCGCCCTCGCGGTCCTCTGTGCGTTCGCGGCGTTCGCCGTCGCGGTGGTGTTGTCGCCCGTCGAAACGGCCCTCGCGGAGACCGGCCTCGTCGATGCTGTCACCGCGCTCGGCGGAACCGTCGGCGCGCTCGTGACGTGGGAACTGGTCGGTCCGCCGGACGGGACGGTCGGCAGCTGGTCGAGCGTGGTCGGACTGCTCGTCTTCGGTGGGTTATCGGTAATCGGACTGAAGGCGTCGCTACCGCTCGTCGTCGTCTTCGCCATCAATGCGGTCGTTCAGGGTGGAATCCTCGCGTATCCGAAAATAATAGGTCGAAAGGGAATTGACGCTTAGAACTTCTCCAGGTACTTCTCCTTCTCCCAGTTGGAGACGAAGACGCGGTAGTCGGCGTAGTCCGCGCGCTTGGCTTCGATGAACTTCTCGACCACGTGCTCGCCGAGGCCTTCCCTGATAACGTCGTCCTCTTCGAGCGCGTCGACCGCTTCGTCGAGGGAACCTGGGAGCGTCGTGATACCGTATTCCTCGCGCTTCTCGTCGGTGAACTCGTAGATGTCCTCGCGGACGGGTTTGCCGGGGTCGGCGTCGTTCTCGATGCCGTCGAGACCGGCCGAGATGACAGCCGCGAGCGAGAGGTAGGGGTTACACGACGGGTCGGGGCTACGGATTTCGAAGCGCGAACTCGCGCCCGCGGCGTCGGGGACGCGGATGAGCGCCGAGCGGTTAGTGTCGCTCCACGCGACGTAGACGGGCGCTTCGTAGCCGGGAACGAGGCGCTTGTAGGAGTTGACGGTCGGGTTCGTGACGGCGGTGAACGCCTCCGCGTGGTTCAGGATTCCACCCATGAACTGATAGGCCGTCTCGGAGAGGTTGAACTCGTCGTCGGGGTCGTCGAACGCGTTGCCCTCCTCGTCGAAGAGGCTGATGTGGCTGTGCATACCCGAACCGTTAATCTCGCTGATGGGTTTGGGCATGAACGTCGCGTGGATGTCGTTCTGCTCGGCGACTGCACGGACGACGGCGCGGAAGGTGGCGATGTTGTCCGCCGCCGCGAGCGCGTCCTCGTATTTGAAGTTGATCTCGTGCTGACCGTCCGCGACTTCGTGGTGGCTGGCCTCGATTTCGAAGCCCATCTCCTCCAGCGTGAAGATGATTTCGCGGCGAACGTCGCTCGCCATGTCCTTCGGCGCGAGGTCGAAGTATCCGCCGGAGTCGTGCGGGATGGTCGTCGCGTTGCCCTCCTCGTCCTTCTCGAAGAGGAAGAACTCGGGTTCGGGACCGATGCTGACCGTGTAGCCCATCTCCTCGGCCCGGGCGAGGACGCGTTTCAACACTTGACGCGGACCGCCGTCGAACGGCGTTCCGTCGGTGTTCACGACGTCACAGATGAGACGTGCGCTCGCGGAGTCGCCGTTCGAGCGCCACGGGAGGACGGCGAACGTCGACGGGTCGGGTTCGAGACGCATGTCGCTTTCCTGAATGCGAACGAACCCTTCGATGGACGAGCCGTCGAACCAGATTCCCTCTTCGAAGGCCTTTTCGACCTGATGGGCGGGAATACTAACGTTCTTCACCGTCCCCGTGATGTCGGTGAACTGGAGACGGACGAAATCGACGTTTTCCGTCTCAATCGCGTCCAAAACTTCCTGTTCCTCCGCGGATAGCCCCGTATCCTCATCAGTGGCAATATTTCCGTCTGTCATCTTTATAGACACCCTACGCAAATACATCCACCATTAAAACAGTATCGGTTGGTCAACTGTACGATTCTGGTCCAGAATTGGATATTCGTTAAATTCTAATGGGTGGAGTGAGTTGGTTGGTGTAATGACGTACGAAAATCTGGATGCGAAGCTCGTAAACGAACTACTTGGCGACGGTCGAGCGAGCCTTCGGAGCCTGGCGGAGAAACTGGACGTCTCGGTGACGACCATCTCGAATCATCTGACCCATCTCGAAGAACAGGGTGTCATTCAAGGCTACTCCCCGCGCGTCGATTACGACGCGCTGGGATACGACGTGACTGCGGTCGTCCAGCTGAAAGTCGAGGGGAACGCGCTCCCGGAAGTGACCGAACGACTGCAGGACCACGACCAGATGATAAGCGTGTACGAGGTGACGGGAGATTACGACATCATCGCCATCGGGAAGTTCACCGATACGGACGGAATGAACAAACAGATCAAGAAACTGCTCATCGACCCGGACATCAAGGAGAGCAACACGAGCGTCGTGCTCAACGCCGCGAGCGAGCACGAACAGTTCAAACTCGACGAGGACGAGTAAACGACCAATACTACTTAACCCCGGGGTGAGTCGCCTCGGTCATGAGCGTCATCGCGGAGTTCACCATCAGTGCACCGGACCTCGTACTGACAGCGACGCTCGAAGCGGTCCCGGAGATGACCGTCGAACTCGAACAGCAGATGGCGAGTCAGTCGGAAACCGCGCTCCTCATCGTCTGGGCGACGGGCGGAGACTTCGACGCGTTCGACGACGCGCTTCACCACGACCCGACGATAGAATCGCACTCTATCGTCGAGGAGTTAGACGTTCGAAAGCTGTATCGACTTCGGATGAATCGGGAGGCGCTGTTCCCGGTGTATCCGGCCTACCAGGAACTCGGTGCCGTTCCGATGGCGGGTCACGGCGCGGACGGGACGTGGACGCGGCGAGTCCGCTTCCCCGAGCGGACCGGGCTGGTCGAGTTTCAGCAGTTCTGCAACCGAAACGATATCGCATTTTCCCTCGAACGGTTGTACACGCCGGGCGACAGCGAAACGGCGTTTCAGCTCACGGAGCCACAGCGCGAAGCGCTCGTGTCGGCCCACGAGTCGGGCTACTTCGAAGTGCCACGCGACGCCACGCTCTCGGAGTTGAGTTCGACGTTGAACATCAGCAAACAGTCGGTTTCCGAGCGATTGCGGCGGGCACAATCCCGCCTCGTCGAGAACACCATTCTCGGGAAACGAAAGCAGTCATGAGATAAACTGCCTGAAATATAAGGCCAACATTCAGTTTGGTTCGCCCACATATTTCCGAGTACAAGTTTCGTGACTCGAAACACAACCGTAACGACGGATTTCCACCAATCGTAGGACCTCACGGATGCCCACCTTAGACAACATCGACACGCCCGCACCGTCCGTCATCTTCTCCACACTGGCGAGTTCGCGCCGACGACTCGTGCTTCGGGAACTCATCGAACACGGACCATCGCTCACCGTACCAACCCTCGCCGAGCGGATTTCCGACCAACAGTCGGATACCGACCAGCGGCGCGTGTTCGCCCAACTTCACCACAGCCACCTCCCGAAACTCGAAGATTCGGGGATGGTACGTATCGAGGGCGACTGCGTTACGCTCGAAGAACATGCGGATGCCATCGAACCATACCTGCTGCTGGCGGAGCGGTACGACTCGATGCACGAAAAATAACGGTTGAAACGGGCGTTTCTCTCGAAGACGGTTCGTCGGTCGGAATGGGTAAGGGGACCGTCTCACGGGCACAGCCCGTTCGACGGTAGAGGTTTCTTCGAAACCTCTCTTACATAGTCTCTGTCAGACAGAGCCTGACGGTCTATGTAAAATCGGTCGTTGACCGATTTTACATAGCCTTGGCCGAGGGAACCTCGGCCGTGCAATGAAATTTCTCCTTTCGTCGAAATTCACATTGCGCCGCCCATGCCACCCATGCCGCCCATGCCGCCCATGCCGCCGGGGGCACCGCCGGGCGCGCCGCCTTCGTCATCGTCGTCGCCGACCTTGCCGCCGGAGAGGTCACCGGCCGCGATAACGTCGTCGATGCGAAGGAGCATGACGGCCGCTTCCGTTGCGCTCTCGACCGCTTGGGTCTTCACACGGAGCGGCTCGACGACGCCGTCGTCTTTCATGTCCACGATGTCGCCAGTGTACGCGTCGAGTCCGGCGCTCTCCTCGCCGCCATCGTGTTTGCTGCGGAGGTCCACGAGCGAGTCGATGGGGTCGAGTCCAGCGTTCTCCGCGAGGGTGCGCGGGATGACTTCGAGCGTGTCGGCGAACGCTTCGACGGCCAACTGTTCGCGGCCTCCCACGCTGTCGGCGTAGTCGCGCAGGGCGAGCGCGAGTTCCGTCTCGGGGGCACCGCCGCCGGGGAGCACTTTGCCGTCTTCGAGCGTGACGCGAACGACACCGAGGCTGTCCTCGATTGCGCGCTCGACCTCATCGACGACGTGTTCCGTGCCGCCGCGGAGGATGAGGCTAACGGATTTCGCTTCTTCGACTTCCTCGACGAAGATGCGCTGGTCGCCGCCGACGTCCTTCTGTGCGACGCTTCCGGCGAACCCAAGGTCGTCTTCCGTGATGTCGTCGACGCTGTTGACGAGGGTCGCGCCGGTCGCGCGAGCCAGTTTCTGCATGTCGCTGGATTTCGCGCGGCGGACGGCGAGGATGCCTTCCTGCGCGAGGAAGTGCTGGGCCATGTCGTCGATACCGCCGTCGACGAAGACGACGTCGGCGCCGACATCGACCAAGGAATCCACCATGTCACGGAGCTGTTTTTCCTCTTGGTCGAGGAACTGCTGGAGTTGGTCGGGGTCGGTGACGTTGACTTCCGCGTCGATCTCCGTCTCCGCGATTTCGAGCGCACCGTCAACGAGGGCCACGTCGGCCTCCTCGGCGAAGTACGGCATGTTGTCGTGGACGCGCTCCTTGTCGATGATGACGCCGTCGACGAGTTCGGAGTTGTCGATGGTGCCACCGACGACCTTCTCGACTTTGATGTTGTCCGTGTCGACGTCATCTTCGTCGGCGACGCTCTGCACGGCGTTAACGACGAGGTTGGCGAGGTGGTCCTTGGCGTTTTCCGCTCCCTTGCCGGTCATCGCCGTCGAGGCGATCTTTTCGAGGTATTCGGTGTCGTCCGCGTCGACCTCGATGGCGTTGTCTTCGAGGACTTCCTTCGCCTTCTCGGCGGCCTGTCGGTACCCCTGTGCGAGAGTCGTGGCGTGGATGTCCTGTTCGAGGAGGTCCTCTGCCTTCTGAAGGAGTTCACCCGCGACGACGACGGCGCTGGTCGTTCCGTCGCCAACTTCGTCCTCCTGCGTCTGGGCGACTTCGACGATCATGTTCGCCGCCGGGTGCTCGATGTCCATCTCCTTGAGGATGGTTACGCCGTCGTTCGTGACGACGACATCGCCCATCGAATCGACGAGCATCTTGTCCATCCCTTTCGGACCGAGTGTGGTACGTACGGCCTCTGCGACCGCCTTTCCGGCGGTGATGTTCATCGATTGTGCGTCCCGTCCGGAGGTTCGCTGGCTGTCCTCGGAAAGAACGATAAGCGGCTGGTTGCCCATTGGCTGTGACATAGTCATCACGTTCGTTGATTGCGATTCTATATAAATCTTTTCTTGGCGCAGTGAGAACGTGCCACACAGGACTCTCGCAGGCGAGTGGCACAAAGTAACACAGATCGTTTATATGTGAAAAAGGAGGTCGTTATCCGCTGAACTGGTGGTATTCCATTCCTTGCCGCTTCATCTCGTTGCGTTTGCGTTCGAGGAAGGAGTACACCGACCCGTGTGGCGCGCCGTCGAGGAGCATCTCGGCGGCGCTTCGGACGGCCTCGACCTGTTGTGGTTGGCCGATGATACCGAGCGTCGTGCCGTAGATAACCACGTTCGCGCCCGTCAGTTCCTCCATCAACTGCCGCGTTCTGCCGTTCTCGCCGATGAGACGGCCCTTCTGGCGCTGAAGGTCGTTCTTGTTCCGTGCGGCGGCTTCGATATCCAGGAGGTCGAACAGCATCAGATCGTCGTCGAGGAGGACGAGGGCCTCTTCGGGTGAGAACCCGCGGCCGATCGCCTTGACGATTTCCGGCGCTTTCAACCCACGAACGGGGTCGCCAGTCTGCTCGACGCGAACGGACCCGTCGTCCGAGTCGATATCGAGACGCACCTCTGCACGGCTTTCGATTTCGCGCATCGTCTCACCACCTTGGCCGATGAGAACACCAATCCTGTCCTGCGGAATCGTCACGTGCTTCATACAAATTCTACCACGTGAGGCTGTTTAAGCCCTTCCACCTTTTCCTGCGGTCGGGAACCGAAAGCGACGCCGAACAGCGTCGCTTTCGGCCTTCCTCCCTTGCAAAAGGTGGATCAAAAGCCAGCGTCATCCCCTCTAGCGCATCGAAGACGCGCCTCCGGGGATTCCTTGGCCGGAAAATCAGAGATTTTCCGGTGGGGAAACGGGACAACGGTGGACGTCTCACCGGCTGTTTCAAGTGGTTGTCTCACCGGCCATTACGGGTCGAGTTCCGTCCGATAAACGTACTCCGGGGCGCTTCCCGCTTCGAGTTCCGAGATTTGCTCGCCGACGCGCTCGAATCCGCGCGCTTCGTAAAACCCGATTGCGCCGTCGTTTTCGGCGAAGACGGTCAGTTCGAGTGTCGTTGCACCACGGGATTCGAGTTCATCGGAGACTGTTTCGAGGAGTCGGGTTCCGACGCCGCCGTGCTGACAGTCCGGCGAGACGTACAGGGTCGAGAGGTCGGCGACCTGCGTGTCGGCAACCCCCTTTCGAATAGCCGACAACGATGTCTCCGTCCACCGCGACGAAATACGGACGGGTAGGGTCCGTGACCGCGGCCTCGACAGCATCTGGCGTGTACCACGTCGAGAGTTCGGCTTCGATGACCGTCGTCGAAAGGAAATCAGCGTACGAATCGAACCAACTCTGCCTCGCCACGCGGCGAATGTCCGGCACGTCCGTCGGACGTGCGGGACGAATCTCTATATCACCCATACGGACAGTCTTAAGGAGCGAAAAATCAGCCTTCCGACTTGGCGTTCTCCCGAATCCACGCTTCGAGTTCGTCGCCGTGCACGTCCAGTCCCTGTCGGCGGAAGAACGACGCGACGTTCGCACAGTCCCGCGTCATGAACTCGCCGCTGTTCGGATGGTGGAACGTAACGGCCTGCCCGACGTCGATGATGCAGAGTTCGCCGTCGCTGACGAGGATGTTGTACTCCGAGAGGTCGCCGTGGACGAGACCCGCGTCGAACAGTCGCCGCATGTACTCCCGGACGACTTCGAACGCCGTCTGGGGGTTTTCGAGTCGCGCGTCCGCGAGCGTCGGCGCGCGACGGCCGTCGTTGCCCATGAACTCCATCACGAGCACGTTCCGCTGGACCGCGATGGGTTCCGGGACGCGAACGCCCGCCTTCCGGGCGCGTTTGAGGTTGGCGAACTCCTTTCTAACCCACGCGAGGACGATTCGCTTTTTGTCCCCACCGAGCTCCTCGAACCGCGGGTCGCCGACGAGATACTCCCGCATGTCGCGGAAGTTGCTGGCGCTGATACGATAGATTTTGACCGCGACCTCCTCGTGTTCGTCGTCGTCGCCCAGTGCGCTGTAGACGGTGGCTTCCTTGCCCGAAGAAATCGGCCCGCCGAACGCTTGGACGTAGCCGTCCTGAACGAGTTTGTACAGCGCGGCTAGCGTGGCGTCATCGAAGACGGACTGCTCGACTTTGAACTGCTCGGAGTCCTTGATCCGTTCTCTGAACTGGTTGAACTCGCGGTCACGCCGCCGTGCGATGCGGTCCGCTTCGGTGTCGGAGACGTCTATCTCCTCCCACTCGTCGCCGGGGGCGTCCGCGTTGTCCGGGTCGAGCAATCCGTACTCCTCGTTCATCTACTCCCGACTATGTGGAGGAACCGTAAAAGGGTGGCCCGTTCGGTTAGTAGGATTCGCGGTGCAGAATTTCGTCCACGGACCGACGCGGCAGTCGGTCCGGTTCCTCGCCGCCGCTCGGTCCGACCGCGAGCAACATCACGGGAATCTCGTCGTCGGGCAGGCCGAGGAACTCCGCGATTCCTTCCTGGTCGAATCCTATCATCGGCGTCGCGGTCAGGCCGCGTGCGTGCGCGGAGAGCATGAGGTTCTCCGCGGCGAGGCTGGCGTTCCGAATCGCGTAATCCCGACCCATTCCGTCGTCGTCGTACATCTCGGCCGTCTGTGCCTTCGTCTGCTGGGCGGTTTCCTCGTCCATGCGGCCCGCGTCGACCCAATCCTCGAACACGCGGTCCGCCGTCTTGGCGTTCGTGTGGCCGACGGCGAGGATGGCCGTCCCCGCATCGCGAATGTGTTCCTGGCCGTAGGCGAGTTCGACGACTTCGTCCAGTCGTTCGTCGTCCTGCACGGCGACGAACTCCCACGGTTGGAGGTTGTACGAGGAGGGCGCGACCGCCGCGTCCTCGATGAGCGCTTCGAGCGTCTCGTCGGAGATGTCCTCCTCCGGGTCGAAATTGTGACCCGAGCGACGGGTTTGCAGTCCTTCGACGAGTTCGGGAAACTCCGCGTCGTGTGCGACGTCTTCGGCAGCGAGTTGTTCGGACATACGCGTCACAAGGAGTCGAGTATTTAACCGCACCACGGAAACGGCCGTGATTTCCGATTGGAGTGTGGTAGCAGACGACGCTGAAAACCGCTGCAGCGATCGCTCTCGGTGCACTGTCCGACTAAAACGCTCGCCGCCGAATCAGTTGATGTGACCTTCGCGTCGAAGTTGGTCCGCCTGTTGCTTGTCGTAGCGCCACGTGATGTCGGCCTTCTCGTCCTGCCAGTCCCACGGTTCGACGAGCACGATGTCGTCCTCCCGAATCCAGACGCGCTTTTGCATCTTTCCGGGGATTCGAGCGGTTCGTTCCTTGCCATCGGCACAGCGCACTTTCACCCGGTTGGCACCGAGCATGTTTGTGACTGTGGCGAATACCTCGTCGTCGTCCGGCATTCGGAGGTTTTTCCGTCCACTGCTGTCACTCATGTCTCGTCCCCACGTTCGTGTGGTATACCTTTAAATCCGCCGTCCGTGGCTTCGGTCGCACGCGCCGAACACGACGCCGAGCGGCGGGGGTACGTCGTGGAGACGAAGCTCGAGCGCTCGTCTCGCCAACTGTCGGTTTTAAGGCAGTGGCAGACGCAATCCGGCCTATGTTCGACAAACTCGGTGCGAAAGGTATCGCGGGGTTATTGGTCCTCCTCGCCGGAATCAGCGTCATCGCTATCAAGAGCGTCATTATCGCCGCCGGAATAGGCCTCGTTGTCATCGGCTTCGTTCTAGCCGCCTGGGGACTCGTTTCGGGGATGCTCTCCAGTTTCGGCATGGGCGGAATGATGGGCGGATTCGAATAATCGGACGCCATCGATTCCCGTTGAGTCAGTGAATCGCCCACGAATTTCGTCGAGAGAGCTGGTTTCGTGGGGTGTCTCTCTTCTCGAACGGTGAGGTCACGTCGGAGAAGCCAGAGAGTGGTCCGAAACGTACGCTCGATAAACTGACTTTGACGATATCAAATCCTCATCGTGACAAAAATCGGAACGGGAGTCACAGGTCGGAGGGCCGTGTGGAGGGGAATCGATAACGTCGAGCGTTTCACTCGGTCGAATCCCGAGAGAAGTAATCGAGGGCTCGGTTATCCGACGATACTCGACAACAGGTCGTGGCCACTTTCGAGCGGGGGACCGTGCCCCGGACATGCGTATCGAAACCCCTCGGTTCGGTCGCAGAGCGACTCGATGCTGTCCGTGACTCGCCCGGTGTCGTAACTAGAAATCCGACCCGACGGGCGGAGGCGGTCCCCTAACCCGTACGCGAGGTCGCCGAGAAACGCGGCGGAGAGGTCCTCGTGAAGGTAAACCACGTGGCCGGGCGTGTGTCCCGGCGTATGATAGACTCGAAAGTCACCGACCGCATCCCCGTCTTCGACGGAACGGATGGGAAGGTCCGGAAGCGTAAGCCGTCGGTAGTACAATCGGTGGAGTGCCTCGATTCCGTGGCGGGCGGTCCACGGCGGAAGTTGGTCCCCGGCGACGTACGGTGCTTCCAGCCGATGGACGTACACCGGCGCATCCAACTCGGGAGTCAGTCCGGAGAGCGTCCCGACGTGGTCGGCGTCGTAGTGGGTCAAAAGCACCCGGTCGATATCCCCCGGACCGATATCGGCGTCGCGGAGGCCGTCCCGTACCGTCGCTTCGTCGCCGGGCCAACCGGCATCCACGAGCGTAATCGCGCTGTCGTCGACGATGTACGCGTTCGGTTTGTCCCGTGTCCGACAGTCGATGTGGCGAAGGCCGTCCGGTAGGGATGCCGTCATTAGATGTGACAAATTTGCGAATTATAGTATAGTTTCTCGTCGAGAACTCCCGAACCGATTTCCGTTCGGCCCGTTACACGCAAAAGGATAGCAATCGAAACCGCGCTATTCGGCCTGTCGAAGCTTCTCGCGGCCGGGTGCGATGAGTTCGTCGAGGTACGTCGACAGCGCGCTCTTCGCGTCGGCGGGGTGGAGTTCGCCGCTCTCCAAGTCGTCTTCGAGCGACTCGTAGTCGTCGTATTCGAGGTTGCCGCCGTATTTGTCGGGACGCTCGACGACGACGTTCTCGAAGCGGGGGAAGACGTGGTACTCGAAGATTTGGAGAACGGGATTTTCGAGGTCCCCGTCGGGGTCGCGGGTCGGCGGGCAGAACGCGCCGTTGACCTTCTCCTCGATGTCCTCGGTCGAATCCTCCATGGAGATGGTGACGCCCTTGCTGGAGGACATCTTGCCCTCGCCCGAGGAGAGTTCGGCGATGAGCGGCGTGTGCAGACAGGTCGGCGATTCGTAGCCGATGCTCGGGAGGGTGTCGCGGGCGAGCATGTGGACCTTGCGCTGTTCCATGCCGCCGATGGCGAGGTCCAAATCGAGGTACTCGATATCGAGCGACTGCATGAGGGGGTAAACCGCCTGTGAGACCTTCGTGGAGTCGCCGCTCTGAATCTCCGACATCGCCCTGCTCGCGCGGTTGAGCGTCGTCTCCAGTTCGAGCGCGTGGAGGTCGAGCACGTAGTCGTCGTCCATCTGGAACTCGGAGCCGAACCGGAACTCCGTGTTCTCCTCGTCCAGCCCGTAGGCGATGAACTGCTCTTTCATCTTTTCCGCCGTCTCCCGAATCTCCTCGAAGGAGCCCTTGTCGTTCAGGTAGGCGTGCACGTCGGCGAGCAGGATGACGACTTCGAAGCCCGCTTCCTGCAAGTCGATGAGTTTGTTCGCGGTGAGCATGTGCCCGATGTGGAGCACGCCGGAGGGTTCGTAGCCGACGTAGGCGCGCTTGCCCTCGGGGTCCTCCGCGAGTTCGCGCACTTCCGCTTTGGTTACCAACTCCTCGGCGTTCCGTGAGATTAGCTCGTAGGCGTCCATGCCCGGAAAAAGAGTGTTGACCGGCTTTAGGGTTGCGTCATCGTGTTACCGGGAATCGCACGTCCCAACAGCCAAGTCGTCCGGGTCGAAATGCGAGGGTATGAACGGAACACGAATCGGCCTCTGGTTGGCCGTCGTCGGTGGACTCGCGTTGTATCCCGCCATTCGCCTGCAGGAGGGCGTCTCGACGACGCTTCCCGAGTACGTCTTTCTCTACGCCGCCCTGCTGGCGGTCGGGTTCGGCATCGCCATCTGGGGATTGAGCGTCCTCCGAACGCTGACGACAGAGTGGACGACGTAGCAAGGGTGAGAGAGAACGAGAGCGGTTAGTTGCCGAACGAGGACGACGACCCGCGGCCGTCCGCCCGTCGCTCCGCCCGGTGTTCGCTGATGAGTTGGTCGAGTTGTTCGGCCTTCTCTTCCTTCTGGCGCTCCTCGGCGCGGTCGTGCCAGTCGTCGATGACGGCTTCGACTTCCGACTCGCGCGCCACAGCGAGTTCGTCTATCTCCTGGATCGACACCTCGTCGGCGGGGCCGACGGGAATCTCGTATTCGAATAGCACCTCGTCGGCCGCATCCGAAATCCCGCCCGCCTTGAGCACGACGCGCGGCCCGATGTCGGCCAGTCGCTCGGCCGTCGAACGACCCGCGCCGCTCGCGTCGCGGAGGAATATCACGTCGCCTTCGGCGAGTCCGTAGCTCTCGTGGGCGGCGTCGATTGCGTCGTTGGTGAACTTCGCGACCGGTTTGACGGCGACGAGTCCGGCTTTCTTCTCGGACACGTCGCTGAAGTTCGAGTGGTCGAGTTTCCACAGTTTCTTCAGACGGGCGAGTTTGCCCTCCACCTCTTCGATTCTGTCGTCGCGGTCGTCGAGTTCGTCCTCCAGTCGGTTGTTCTCGCGTCGAAGCCGGGAGATTTCCCGGCGCTCGCGGGCGTTCTGTCGCTCCTTTCGCCGCGTGTCCGAGAGTTCGGTTTCCAGCTCCTCGATTCGCTCGTCCTTCTTCCCGACGGCCTCGTTCAACTCCGCCGTGTGCGACTGTAAGCGCTCGACCTGCGATTCGAGTTGCTTGATTCGCTTCTCCTCGGCCGAGAGTTCGCGGACCGTGTGTTCGGATTCCTCCGCTTCCGGTTCCGGGTCGTCCGAAAGGTCCCGGAGGACGCTCTCGACGCTCTCGTCGTTCGCCACGACCCGGGCGGTGACTTCCCCCCGACTGATTCCCGGCGGCACCTTGCGGGCGATTCGCCGGAACTGGTCCTCGTGGCTGTCGAACGCGAAGAACGCGGCGGCCATCGCGTCGCGCTGGTGGTCGTTGTCGTAGCCGTCCTCCCGCGTCCGGTGTTGCTTTTCGTCCACCGGCAGGTCGCGTTCGGGCGTCCACCCGGCGGCGTCGAAGCTCCGGCGGAACTTCTCCACGGTTTCCGGCATCGGCGTCACGTCCGCGGCGACGATGACCGGTCGGCCCCGCTCGATTATCCACTCGATGACGTCGGCGGTGTCGGCGGTTCGCGTGCTCAACACGTCGAGGAGGGTCCCGTCCAAGTCGGTCATCGCCACCGCCGTCGTGGTACCGGGGTCGATGCCGACGATAACGTGGTCGCGGCGCTTTGCGAGGGGTTCGAACTCGATTCCGTCGCGGCGGAGTCGCTCGATTTCGACCCGGATGTCGCCGGAGCGCCGGGACGAAACGGGAATGTCGCCCGGTCGGGCGTCCACGTCGAACGTCGCGTTGGAGTAGCCGCCGTACTTCTCCGTCACCTCGCGCTCGTAGTCGAGTCCGGCGCTCTCGAGTTCGGATTCGACCGTCCGGGAATGTTCCTTCACCGACCCGTGAATCCGGCGGGTGTAGCGGTCCTCGCTCCAGCCGCCTTTTCCGGTCGAGCGCCCGCGGGAGACCTTGACGCGCGTCGTGTCCGTGAACGCCGACACGACCTGCCCGACGTTCATCGCGGCGAGGCGGGCCGCGGCCTCCGCTTCGCGCATCGGTTTCTTTCCGTAGGGAACGCCGTGGCGCGACGCGACCCGTGAAAGCGGTTCGGGTCGTTCCGCGCCAGTCACCTGCACGAGGCGGGTTTCGTCCGGCAGGCTACCGAGGAAGTGGACGAGGGCGTTCTTGTCGGCCGCGAGTTCGTACATGTTGTCCGTCGCCACGAACGTCGGTTCGTCGCGGTCGATGAGCCGACGGAGTTTGCGGTAGGAGACGACGTCGCGGTCCAACTCCTCGCCGTCGTAGACGACCAGTGCGTAAGAGGGAGAATCACCCCGAACGTCCCCGCTTTGGATATCGACACCGAAAACGAGGGTGTCAAGGGCACTCGTGCGCTCGCTCACGGTCCGTGGTAGGAACCGTCGAAATATAAATCCGGCGCGGGTGGTAGCGTGCCGCGTGGGGGAAATTGGCGACGCAAGGTAGACGGTCCCCACTCCGCCCCCCTCACTCCAGTTCCGCGGCGCCGACGTAGACGAGTACGGAGTAGACGAACAGACCGACGAGGAGCGCGAAGGAGAGGAACATCGTGGGGGCGGAGAGATAGCGCGCCGTCCGGTAGGAGAGAACGAGGCGGCCGAACCCGAGGAGGACGAAACTGACGACGGTGAGGCCGAACGCACCGAGTCCGAGGAGCGTGAACGTGCGCTTTTGCATCGATTGTGGCGAGTTACTCGGCACCTATAGCGGTGTCGTTCGCGGGTTCGAAGGCGTAGCTGTGCTCGATATCCACGTCGTAAAACAGCGTCTCGGGGGGCAGTCGCCACAGTCGCCACGACATGTAGACGTCCCCCACCGCACCAGAGGTGTTGACGAGGAGGACGAGATACGCCACCGACGCGACGGGGAGCGGCGCTGCCAACAGCGGGACCGCGACGGCGGTGATGACGACGAGCGGTGCGACTCCGGTGAGGAGGTTGTCCCGACGGGTGACGAACTGCCCGAACGCGGCGGTGTAGAGGGCGGGGACGTGCGGTGCGAAGCCGAACGAGACGCGATAGCCCAGCCACCGAAAGACGAGGCCGTGTATCGCCTCGTGGACGACCAGCGTGGCGAGACAGACGAGGAAGACGGCGACGACTCCCGCGAAGCCGAACGAGACGGACCCGCCCTCGGGAGTCCCTTGTAGGAACCAGAGGAGGGCACCGAAGCCGACGACGGAGACGACGAACGCGACGAGCGACGCGAGGGCGAGAAAGGCAGAGGAGTAGCGGAACCGTTCGGGAGGACAGTATCCGGCCGGAGGAGACGGGGCGGTCATTGCGATGAAAACGCGACCGGAAGGCTTCGCTGTTTCGTACCGCTTGCCACGTGACCGAAACGAACGCGGACGGTTCGAAAGGGATACGCGTCGAAGTTGACAGTGGTTTCGTACGACGGACCCCGACCCCGCGGCGGTGAACCGGAAACTGAACCGGCCCTCCGTGTCGGTGCTCCTCGTTCTAGCGGTGGTGTTCACGGCCGTGACGGTGAACTGGGAGTAGCAGGCACGAAACCCGTGACACGGAACCCCACGGACAGCAAACGTTGCCGTAACTGCTGGTTATAAAATTCTGGAAGAATATGCGTATTACACATGAGCAACGACGGGTCCCGATTCGATACTCGAAGCGTTCACGCGGGACAGGAGCCGGACCCCGCGACGGGGGCGGTCGCCCCGCCTCTCTACCAAACCACGTCCTACGCGTTCGAGGACGCCGACCACGCGGCAGATCTGTACGCGCTGGAGGCCGACGGCCACATCTACTCGCGCTTGAGCAACCCGACCGTCGAGATGCTGGAAGACCGCATCGCCTCGCTCGAAGGCGGGACGGATGCGGTCGCCACCGCCAGCGGCATGGCCGCCTTGGACGCCCTCACGCTCGTCCTCGCCGAATCGGGCGATAACGTCGTTCTCTCGACCGACACCTACGGCGGCACGACGGCCTACTTCGCCCACACCGCGACCCGCCGGGGAATCGACGCCCGTCTCGTGGAAACGCTCGACTACGACGCCTACGAGGAGGAAATCGACGACGACACGGCCTTCGTCCACGTCGAAACCGTCGGCAACCCGTCGCTCGTCACGCCCGACTTCAAGCGCGTGGCGGCCATCGCCCACGACCACGGCGTTCCGCTCGTCGTGGACAACACGTTCGCCACGCCCGCGCTCTGTCGCCCGCTCGAACACGGCGCGGATGCCGTCTGGGAGTCCACGACGAAGTGGCTCCACGGGAGCGGCACCACGGTCGGCGGCGTCCTCGTGGACGGCGGTGACTTCGACTGGAGCGACTACCCCGAAATCGGCGGCGAGAACCCGGCCTACCACGGCGTGAACTTCTCGAAGGACTTCTCGGACGCGCCGCTCGCCGCCGCCGCGAGGCTCCGGTCGGTTCGAAGCCTCGGCAACCAACAGTCCCCGTTCGACGCGTGGCAGACCCTCCAAGGCATCGAGACGCTGCCGCTCCGGATGGACCGCCACTGCGAGAACGCCGCCATCGTGGCGGAGTACCTCGCGGACCACGAGGAGGTGGCGTGGGTCGCGTATCCCGGCCTCGACGACCACCGGACGCACGACAACGCGAGTCGGTACCTGTCGGGGGGCTACGGCGGCATGATCGCCTTCGGCCTCGGGGAGTTCGAGGCGAGCAAGGCGTTCTGCGAGGACGTGGACCTCGCGTCCTTCCTCGCCAACATCGGCGACGCGAAGACGCTCGTCATCCACCCCGCGAGCACGACGCACGCACAACTCTCTCCCGACGAACAGCGGGCGGCGGGCGTCACGCGCGACCTGATTCGCCTGTCGGTGGGAATCGAGGACCCCGCGGACATCCTGGCCGACATCGAGAACGCCATCGAATCGGCGACGGACAGGGCGGACGCCGCGACGAAAAACGGGGTGACACGAACAGAGGACTCGACACGATGACCGAACCGACCGACGCCACCGTCGATTCCTCGCTCTCGCTCGGTCCGTTCGAGTTCGAGTGCGGGGAGGAGATTCCCGAACTGGAAGTCGCCTACGAGACCTACGGCGAGTTCACCGGCGACAACGCGATTCTCGTCTGTCACGCGCTGACCGGAAGCCACCACGTGACGGGGGCCGCCGACGGGCAGGGCGAAGGCTGGTGGGACCAAATCGTCGGCCCCGGCAAAGCCATCGACACACACGAGCAGTTCGTCGTCGCCGCGAACGTGCCGGGGTCGTGCTACGGGACCACCGGCCCGGCCAGCACGAACCCCGAGACGGGCGACCCGTACGGGTCCGACTTCCCCGCCGTGACCGTCGGCGACTGGGTTCGCGTCCAGAGACGACTCCTCGACGACCTCGGAATCGACCGACTGCGGGCCGTCGTCGGCGGCAGCGTCGGCGGGATGAACGCGCTCGAATGGGCGAAGCGATACCCGGAGATGGTCGAACGCGTGATTCCCGTCGCCACCGGTCCCCGACTCGACCCGCAACTGCTCGCCCTGTCGGCGGTTGCGCGGCGGGCGATTACCTCCGACCCGGCGTGGCAGGGCGGCGATTACTACCCCGACCACCCGGATAGCGGACTGGCGCTCGCCCGCCAACTCGGCCACATCACGTACCTCTCGAAGGATTCGATGGGCGAGAAGTTCGGCCGGGACTTCGCCGACACCGCACCGGGGACGTTTCCGTCGAACGGCCGAGGAGCGGACGACCGAATCGGCGGATTCGACCCCGATTCCTACCGCGACGTGGAGAGCTACCTCGATTATCAGGCCGAGAAGTTCGTCCGGCGGTTCGACGCGAACAGCTACCTCCACCTCACGCACGCCATGGAGAACTACGACCTCGCCGCGAACTGTGACTCGGACGCCGAGGCGCTCGCCGACTTCGACGGCGAGGCGCTCCTCATCTCGATTTCTGGTGACTGGCATTTCACCGTCGAGCAGTCGAATCACCTCATGGAGTCGTTCGAACGGGCGGGCGTCGAAGCGACGCACCGCTCCCTCCACAGCGACCACGGGCACGACGCGTTTCTCACAGAACCCGAACTGGTCGGCCCGCCGATTCGCCGGTTCCTCTCGTCCGATTCGAGCGACTTCGCGCCCGTTCACGCCAGCCTGTTCGCACAGTAGTTCCCGTCGCGCCACCGTCCCCGTCGCGCCACCGTCCCCGTCGTTCGGCCGTGGCACTGATTAGCGCGCGTGTCGTCCAGAGTGCGAGATGGGAACTCGACCGCTTTCGCCGTCTCGCACGCTCACCGTCGCCATCGTCACCGTGGTTGCCGTTCTTCTCGTCACCGCGAGTTGGGGGGCCGTCGCGTCGAACGGAACCGTCCGAGCACAGGGCACACAAGGAGCAGAGCAATCGACGTGCAACTTTTCGAGCCTCTACGACCGGAGCATCGATTCCGTCGTCTCGGTCGGCGTCGAAACGCCTCGGAGCGAAGGCGAAGGGTCGGGGTTCGTCTACGAACTGAGCGAGGGGGTCGGCTACGTCGTCACGAACCAGCACGTCGTCGCGCAGGCAACTCGACTCCGCGTCCAGTTCGACCGCGGTCAATGGCGACGTGCGACGGTCGTCGGGGCCGCGCCGAAACGCGACCTCGCGGTCCTCCGCGTGCAAAACGTCCCGTCCTACGTCGAGTCGCTCTCGCTCGCGGAGCGTCGGGCGGAACCGGGACAGTCAGTCGCCGCCCTCGGTAGTCCGCTCGGCCTGCAGGGGACCATCACGCAGGGCGTCGTCAGCGGGGTCAACCGAACGCTGCCGTCCCAGCACGGGGCGACGATTTCCGGCGTCGTACAGACCGACGCGGCCATCAATCCGGGCAACAGCGGCGGACCGCTCGTGAACTGTAACGGACGCGTCGTCGGCGTCAACACGGCGGGAATCGTCGGCGGAGAGAACCTCGGCTTTGCGATTCCAGCGAGCGCGCTCCGGGAGACGGTGCCGCCGCTGGTCGACGGGTCGCGCCAAAAAAATCAGTCCGAAATCTCGATGCGGTCGCCGTCGTCGGTCTCCACCTCGCTGATGGGAAGCCGAACTTCGAGGACGCCGTTGCGGTAGGTCGCCTCGATTCCGTCCTTCTCGACCGGTTTAGGCATCGTCACGCGTTCGGAGAGTTCGCGGGCGCGGCTGAAGTCGTCGCCGGACACCTCGTGTTTCGCAGTGACGGTCAGCGTGTCGTCCGCGAACGCGAGTTCTATCTCCTCCTTCTCGAATCCGGGGAGGTCGGCGACGAGGACGAACTCGCCGTCGCGTTCTTTCAGGTCCACGTGCGTCCCGTGGGATGCTCCTCGGAGTTCGCTCCGCGGGGCGCTCGTCCCCCACATGCGGGAACGCATCTGTTCGAACATTCGGTCCATGTCCTCGAAGGGGGTGTATCGTTCCATGACAATCACCGAATGTATTAGACGCTCGCTGAGATATTAAAGATAGCGAGATGCGGAATATCACGTGTCTCAGCTCCCCTACCACCACATCCCCGACATGAAATGACGGCGAACGCTCAGATCGCGTTCTTCCGTCCCAGCACGTCGTCCAGTTCGTCCATGTGCGTGACGATGGTGTCACAGGCGGGCGCGACGGCGGGTTTCGGGTCGAACCCGACGGCCAAGCCCGCGACTTCGAGCATCGGCAGGTCGTTCGCGCCGTCGCCGATTGCGACGGTGTTCACCATGTCCACGCCCTGTTCTTCCGCGAGCGCTTCGAGCGCGTCGTCCTTCGTCCCCTCGATGAGCGGTCCCTCGACTTCACCCGTCAGTTCCTCCCCGTCGTCGAGCAGTCGGTTGGCGACGATGGTGTCCACCGAGACGCCCTCGCGGTCGAGCGCAGCCTGTACCCCGCGTTCGAACCCGCCGGTGAGGATGGCGACGTGGGTTCCCTTCGCCGAAAGTTCGTCGAGGATTTCCGCCGCCCCGGGGCGGAGCGTCACCTCGGAGAAGGCGTCCTCGGCACCCGCGAGTGACAACCCGTCGAGCAAGGCCGCGCGGTCGCGGAGGCTCTCCGCGTAGCTGAGTTCGTCGTTCATCGCTCGGGCGGTGATGTCGGCCATCTCGTCGGCCACGCCGACCTGTTTCCCGAGGAGCACGGTCATCTCCGAATCCGAAAGCGTTCCGTCGAAATCGAACGCGACTAACGTCATTCGAGTCGTGGTTCACAACCCAACGGTATAAAGCTCGATGCACGTCGGCGACGAACACCAAGAGATATAACATGTCTCCCGAGACATGTGGTCGTACCTGAATGAGTTCCGATAGTGACATTCCGATAGACCCCGACGGTTCCTCGGGACCGAACATTCCCGATATCGACCTCCGAAGCATCTTCGGCAACACCCTCCTCATCGTCCTCGTCATCGTCCTCATCGCCGCCCCGGTGATCGGGTTCCTCTCGTGGACGCCCGTCGACGAGGGGAACGTCCAAGTGGTCAAAAAGTGGGGTGCCGCGACGGGAACGGTGTTCGAACCGGGGGCCCACTTCATCAACCCAGTTTCGCAGGACACCGTGTCGCTCTCCACGCGACCCCAGTCTTACACCATGTCCAGTCAACAGGGCGAAGGGAACAAGGCGGGTACAGACGACTCCATCACCGTCCTGACGGAGGACGGACTCCGGGTGGACATCGACATCACCGTGCGGTATCGCGTGGATGCGGGACAGGCCGTGAAATTCTACAAGAACTACCGGACGCTCGGGTCCGCGGAGCAGCGACTCATCCGCCCGAGCATTCGCTCCGTGCTCCGCACCGAGGCGGGTGCCCTCCCCGTGACCGAAATATACACCGGAAAGGGCCAGACGGAACTGAAACAGGCCGCCCAGAGCGCCCTGAAGAAGGATTTCGCCCGCGACGCCCTCATCCTCGAAGCGGTCCAGATTCGGAAGGTCAACCTGCCGAAACAGTACGAGCAGGCGGTCGAACAGAAGGAAATCACGAAACAGCGCCGACAGCAGAAGGAGAACGAACTCGAAGTCGAGAAGCTCGAAGCCGACCGGAAGAAAATCGAGGCGAACGGGGAGGCGGAAGCGAATCGCATCCTGAGCGAATCGCTCGACCAGAAGGTTCTCACACAGCAGTACATCGACAAACTCGACGACACGGATACGGTTTACATCCCGGTCGGAGATGGCGGCTACCCGCAGTTCGTGCGAAACATCGACGGGTCGAACGGCGATTCGTCGTCGGGGATGTCCACCAACTCGACGAACGCGTCGACCTGATGACGAACGACGCCACGGCCCGATTGACGAAGTGGGTCCTCGTCGCGGTCGGATTCGCCTCGCTCGCGGTGCTCCTCGGCGTCGTCGTCCGGTCGTTGGTGAGTTGGAAGGCGTTCCTCCTGTTGCTCGTCGTTCTCGTCCCGGCGGTGCTCCTCTCCTATCGTCTCAGTCGGGCGGAACGCGCCTACGACCGCGGGCGGTACGGCGTCGGCCGTCGCGTCGTCACCGAGCGAATCGCGCTCGGTGACGGGGAGTGTGGCGTCTGTGGCACGCACGGCGGGAACGGCGTTCGACGGCGGTTCGTAAATGAACTCGTCGTCGATGGCGTCCCGATTGCGCTGGTCGAAAGCGGGAGCAACGACTACTGTCGTGAGTGTTTCGCGGCCGAGTCGGACGGAAGCGAGGGCGGGAATGATGCGGCTGGCGAAGCGGTCGAAGCCCGGGAAAAAGACGAGACGGAACGGCCGTCCTCCGACCGACGCGAACGGAATCGGTAGCCCACCGACCGTAGCAGTTCTCCCCCATGACAGCATATTTTTAGAATATAAAATACGAAAATATATTGGCAATCTTCGCTGTGAGAGAAAGGGTTAACGGGTGGGGGGTGCATTCTCTCCAGCAATGAAGGTTCTCGTCACGGACCCCATCGCGGACGCGGGTCTTGAGCGACTTCGTGAAAGCGGATACGAGGTAGAAACGGCATACGACGTAGAGGGCGACGCACTTTTGAACGCGGTTTCCGATGCGAACGGACTCATCGTTCGCTCGGGGACGGACGTCAACCGAGACGTGTTCGAAGCGGCGTCCGACCTCGTTATCGTCGGACGTGCGGGTATCGGCGTGGACAACATCGACATCGAGGCCGCGACCGAAAACGGCGTCATCGTGGCGAACGCGCCGGAAGGCAACGTTCGCGCCGCCGCGGAGCACACGGTCGCGATGGCGTTCGCCGCCGCGCGCTCCATCCCGCAGGCACACGCCCGACTCAAGGGCGGCGAGTGGGCCAAGGGCGACTACCTCGGAACGGAACTGAACGGCAAGACGCTCGGCATCGTCGGCCTCGGCCGCGTCGGGCAGGAGGTCGCAAAGAAACTCGACAGCCTCGGCATGAACCTCGTCGCGTACGACCCGTATATCAGCGAGGACCTCGCCAGGCAACTCGGCGCGGAACTGGTCGAACTGGACGACTGTCTCGAACAAGCCGACTTCCTGACGGTTCACACCCCACTCACGCCCGAAACGGAGGGCCTCATCAGCACCGAGGAACTCGC
>NZ_MEIH01000025.1:0-2205 GCF_001723155.1 Haladaptatus sp. W1 | reverse complement strand
CGAAGCTGCACAAGTCGCTGGAGTAAGAGAGGAGTTGTTCGACGAACACCCGAACTCATTGACGAAAGGGTTGCGCCAGCGAGTCGCAATCGCTTCGATCTTGGCGATGAAACCCAACACAATCATCGTTGATGAGCCGACAACCGGCCAAGATGCTCAGCAGTCTATCGAGATCATGAATTTCCTTCGTCGGCTCAAAGAAGAAGAAGACAGAACGATCATCATCGTCACCCACATCATTCCAATTATACAACAGTACTGTGATCGAGTTATCTGTCTCAAACATGGACAAGAATTGATCGAAGGCTCACCGCGGGAAGTCTTTGACCAACCAGATACGCTCGCCGAATCAGCAGTGCAGGCCTCACAAATAACGCGCTTCAGCTACGAACTCGATACGCAGTTCCCGGACATCCATCGACCGTATCTCACTGTTGAAGAAGCGGTGCAGGATTTCCAGTCCGCGACCAAGAAGCAGTAATACAAGGTTCCCTCTGATGAATACAATTCTCGTCCTTAATCCAAATACCTCAGAGGCGATGACTGAAGACATCGCAAAATCAGCAGAGCAAGCAGCATCTCCCCAAACAGAAACAATCGTCACGAATCCAGATATCGGTCCGGAATCACTCGAATCATATTACGAGTACCATCTCGCCGCCATCGCGATGCTCGAAACGATTGCTGATTATCGGGGAGAAGTTGATGGGGTTGTCATCGCCTGCTATGGCGACCCTGGACTCTACCCGCTGAAAGAAGTCTTCGATGTTCCTGTCGTTGGCGTTGCGGAAGCGTCGCTGGCGACAGCAACCTTGCTTGGCCATCGGTTTAGCATCTTGGTCGCCCTCCCACGGGCAATCCCAATGATGGAGAATATGGTCCACTGGTACGGGCTAAGTAATCGACTCGCCTCCGTCGAGTCGACTAACCTATCGGTGCTCGAGTTAGAAGAAGACAAAGATGAAACAGTGGATGCGTTATCACGAGCAGGGGAGCGAGCGAAGGATGCTGGAGCAGAAGTTCTTATCCTCGGTTGTTCTGGAATGGCCGGTCTACAGAAAAGGGTCGCCGAGCGTACCGCTGTGCCAGTTATAGATCCGGTCGAAAACGCGGTCAAAATGGTTGGTTTACTTGCCGAGCAGGGCCTCGTTCAGAGTGAAGCAGGACTATATCAGACCCCTCCAAAAAAGGATATTCGGGGAGATATGCCGGGAGATCTGTCTCGTTGAGGGATTTACAGGTGGAACAGAACGAGTACCTCAAGGCGTGATTCCGAACAGTTCACTAAATTACTCGATTTGAGTGAGAATCTTCGCCTCAGCCTTGCGAAGATGTTCAAGAAACGTCGTTTTCGAGATGTCTAAATCTTTAGCAAGGCCACGCGATGTCGCTTCACGTGGCCACGAATAATAGCCGTTTTCTCGAGCATGGTCGAATATCTCTCGTTGGCGCGCGGAAAGGAGATTGAGTATTGATTGTTGACTGTTGGAGCGGTCGTAAGTAGATATCTGGAGAATTTCGATGTCGGCGTCCATCTCCTCCTCGATAGCTGCAAGTTGTTCTTTCACCTCTTTCCGACCTTGATGGGCCACAACCGTCCATCGCTCAAGCCCATCATAGATCCGAACGGGGCCATCATAGACAAATCCACGAGAAACGAATGAATGGTCGATGCTATTTTCAGGGTTGAACTCGACAAATATTTCCCGGTCGCGTTTCCGGGGGCTGCCACAGGAGATTGACTCGTGTCGTAACTGTACTGAATTTCCCGAACAGAGTCAGTCAAAGGCGATTCTCTCGTTTGTTGAATCAAATCCTCGATTTCAGAGACAGAGTCCCCATAGACGGTGAATCTTGATTTTGCCTGACCGTCATTCGTGGTGAAAACGCCGTGGCCAAGGAGCCCCGCCTGGGTTTGTTCAGTCACTTGTAGTGTCCAGCAGTTTGGATGCCACAGTTGGATTTTCAGTCGGAGCATTTCTGCCGGCATCTGTTCTGACATGGTATGACGTACCGTCGGCAACGATTCCGCGTCCACGACGGCACGAACTGTCGGTCGGTTCATACCGAAACGTCCACGTCGAATCGCCGAAATCAGTCCCCCGAACATGTTCCGCTCGCCGTCCCTCGCGCGGAGTCCGTCCACGGGGCCGACGAGAACGTGGCCGAACGGGAACGCCATCGGTGGTCCACGGTTGGCGTCGA
>NZ_MEIH01000024.1:0-2505 GCF_001723155.1 Haladaptatus sp. W1 | reverse complement strand
CATGACGACGGCATCGGTGTCGGGGTCGTCCTCGAAGAGCGAGAGGGCGTCGATGAAGTCCGTGCCGATGATCGGGTCGCCGCCGATGCCGATGGCGGTCGTCTGCCCGATACCGCGCTGGGTGAGGCTATCCACGACTTGGTAGGTCAGCGTCCCCGAGCGGGAGACGAGACCGACGTTCCCGGACTCGAAGATGTTGCCGGGGAGGATACCGAGTTTGGCCTCGCCGGGCGTGATGATGCCGGGGCAGTTCGGGCCGAGCAGGCGCGTGTCGGTCTCCGAGAGGCGCTTGTACACTTTCGACATGTCCTGCGTTGGGACGCCTTCCGTGATGGCGACCGCGAGGTCGAGGTCCGTGTCGAGCGCCTCGAAGATTGCGTCTCCGGCGAACGCGGGCGGGACGAAGATGACTGACGCGTCGGCGTCCTCCTCCTCGACCGCTTCGTTCACGGTGTCGTAGACGGGCACGCCCTGCACTTCCTGGCCGCCCTTGCCGGGGACCGCACCGGCCACGACGTTCGTTCCGTACTCCATCATCTGTTCGGTGTGGAAACTGCCCTCACCGCCAGTGATACCTTGGACGACCACTCGGGTGTCGTCGTCGACGAGAATGCTCATTGTTCTTCCTCCGCGTTTTCGACGGCACGCTGAACCGCGTCTTCGAGCGTCGCTTCGACCTGAACGAGGTCGGTGTTCAGGATGTCCATTCCTTCCTCGGCGTTCGTCCCGGCGAGTCGAACGACGACGGGTTTCGGAATCTCGTCGAGCGATTCGAGCGCCTCGTTGATACCCTTAGCAACCTCGTCACCGCGGGTGATGCCGCCGAAGATGTTGAAGACGACCGAATCGACGTTCTCGTCCGAGAACACCATGTCGAGCGCGTTCGTCACGCGTTCGGCTTTCGCGCCGCCACCGATGTCGAGGAAGTTGGCGGGTTCGCCGCCGTAGTAGTCCACGAGGTCGAGCGTGGTCATGACGAGTCCGGCACCGTTGCCGATGATGCCGACGTTGCCGTCGAGTCGAACGTAGTCGAAGCCGTACTCACCGGCCTTGCGTTCGAGGTCGTCCTCGTAGGAGTCCTCCTCCATCTCGGCGAGGTCGGGGTGACGGAAGAGCGCGTCGTCGTCGATGTTGAGCACCGCGTCGGCCGCGATAACCTCGTCGTCCGAGGTGACCATCAGCGGGTTGATTTCGGCGTTCGTTCGCGTCCTTGTCGGACCAGAGGTCGTACAGCGTCGTGAGGACGCCCGCGACGTCCATGGCGATGTCCTTGTCCACGCCCGCGGTCGAACACGGCCTTACGAGCCTGGTACGGATGCATGCCGAACGCCGGGTCGATGTGCTCCCGCGCGATGGCGTCGGGCGTCTCCTCGGCGACGGCCTCGATGTCCACGCCGCCTTTCGTGGAGACCATGGCGACCGGTTTGCCCTCGCCGCGGTCCATCGTCACGCCGACGTAGAGTTCGTTGACGAAATCGACGGCACCTTCGACCAACACCTGTTCGACTGTGTATCCCTTGAGGTCCATTCCGAGAATGTCCTCGGCGGCTTCCTCGGCCTCGTCACGGTCTTCAGCGAGTTTGATTCCGCCGGCCTTTCCGCGGCCGCCGACGTGTACTTGCGCTTTTACCGCGACAGGGTAGCCGATGTCCTCCGCCGCTTCGACGACTTCCTCGACACTCTCTGCGAGTGCCGAATCCGGCGTCGGAATTCCCGCGTCGGAAAACACCTCCTTCGCCTGATACTCGTGTAGCCTCATGCGTTCGAAAGGGGGTTTCCGCGCCGCTTAAATCCCGCCGGTTCACGCCCAAGGTGGTTTTTCCCGCGACGTAGCCTTGCGGCAGGGCTTGCGTTGGGAGTGCTTGCGTTCCCCGGTATACTCCTCATCGCGTACACGGTATTCGTGGGTATCCAGCAATTGAGCGAACTCGCGGGAATGATCTCCAGCAGTACGAGTCCTTGTTAGGGCCGTACCTACAAACTGTCCTTGGTCAGCAAAATCCCCAAGACGTAGTCAATCAAATTCTTTCGAACCCTCAACAACTCACCCAGTATCTCAATCCTCGAACAGCGAGCGGGGTAGTGACGTCGGCCGGTGGCTATCTCGGTGCCGCCGCATCCGGGCTTATCCACGTCTTCATCGCGCTCATAATCGCGTTCTATCTCCTCCGAGACGACCAAAAACTTGCTGGTTGGTTTTCATCACAGATCAGCGGGGAGAACAGCGCGACGCACGCTTATTTGACGGAGGTCGACACCGACCTCGAAACGATTTATTTCGGAAACATCCTGAACGCGTTCGTCGTCGCCGTCGTTGCAGCCATCACCTACACGGCACTCGATAGCATCGCACCGCCCGAAGTGGGCATTCCCGCAGCGGTCCTCTTAGGACTCTTGACCGGACTCGGCAGTCTGATCCCTGTCGTTGGTATGAAATTGTGTATGTACCGATCGGCCTCTACCTTGCAGGTCGCTCCCTAGTGACCTCCCCTCAATCGATCTGGT
>NZ_MEIH01000023.1:0-30129 GCF_001723155.1 Haladaptatus sp. W1 | reverse complement strand
AGTATGAACGCAACACAGAGTACTTCGAATGGCGGTATGTGAGTGAACTCGCCAACACCCATTCGCTGGAGGACCTCAGAGGGAATGTGCTCGACATTCGGGATCAGCTCACGACGTTCCGTGATCGCTATGACGCCGATACTCCAGCCAGTATCGACGTCGTCGAGGCGGCCAATCGTCTCGATATTGATCTCGAAGAAGCGTGGGACGACCTTTCGACGTGGGCGAGCCTTGTGGAAGAACTGCGACTCCACGACCGCGCTCGCCGTCGTCTCAGTGACCGCGCTGAAGCGAGCGCTGACTAACGATGGGTTCTCACGACACGCATACTCCCGTCGGGAGTGTTGACCGAACAATTCTCATGAGTATCAAACAGCGCTTGGATACCGCGGCCTACATTGGCACCACTACCATCTCGTTGAAACACGGGAAACCGACGCTCACGGCGACATTCATCCGAGACTATTTTCCACCGGATGTCGAGGTCGCGTACTACGATCTTCGCTGGTACACCAGTGGTGATTTCGAACTGCATTATCAAGAGAACTGGAGTAACGACCGAGGATGGAAACGACGGTGGGACAAGCATCCCAGAGATGGCAAGCGAACCCACTACCATCCCCCACCAGATGCCGGTCACCCACCTGAACCAGCTGAGTTCCCGGACAATTACTACGAGATTCTTCGGTACATCGACGAGCAAACGCTTGCCCATATTAAAGCGCATCCACTCCTTGAGATGGACTGAGTGCTGTTACTCGCGCTGTCTATAGCTGGGAATACGATGTCTTTACTCTGTGTCGAACATCCACTGCCTCATGTTGCACTAAGCAGAGCTAAGAAAGTCTGGCAAGCAAATCGGATTGTGTACTTGCGTTTGTGATTTTGGTCATTATATTTAGTTTTATATAAGAAGGCCCAGATATTATTGCGCCATAATACAGGCTAGCGACGAGGCGTATCCTACTACAGTATTTGACCTTAATTACCGCGAGAGCGCACAACGGTAGGCTTCGGTGGCCACTACTACTATACAAAGGAAAATAGTACCGATTTCGGGGGTTACAGACACATGTACCCACGGCGATCGAGCCAAGAGCAACCTCGACAGACAGAGAATCAACCGCAATTCGAGTCGCAAGAGACAATCACTGACATCGACATCACAGAGCCGACACTCACGTGGTTACAACTTGTTCAGCCACACCAGCCGATTCCAATTGGAGACGAGGATCGCGTGTTGGATAGTCGGTTCAACACTCAGTGGGATTGTTGGGAAGTATTGGTTGTCGCGATGCCAGAGAGCGATACCTCAGAGGAGCCCGAAGTTGGCGAGGAATGACGTGCAATGACGGAGTGGTAACTCAAAGCCAAACAGAAGCTGTGCGGCCTTTTTGTGCTCGCAATCGTCCGTCCTGATGCTCCTCCGCTCATGTATTTGGAACGATTAGTTTCTCTGCCTGCTCATTGTCATCGCGATGGTGCTCTCACGTGTCTCTTGGAGACATTGAACTGTACAGTATCGTCGAATACTGGTGTATATTCCTCATTATGACCATTTACCAAGCACACATTCGCGCTCGACCTTCACCAACAGGACATGAATGAAACATCATTTATCCGCATCACTGGTAGGATAATGGTGTGGTTGCACAGCGTTCTGTCGCTCAATACCGATCACCGTTGTGAGCCACAGGCCAAAACAGTGAGCCCTGATTAAGTACGTCACCATGTAACGATGGAGCGGCTCCGGAAACACCCGGAGCAGGAGGAAAAACCATGGCACAACAGCTCCAACAGCCACCGCAACAGCAACGATACCAGCCACAGCAACAACAGCCACCGCAACAACAACGATACCAGCCACAGCAACAACAGCCACCGCAACAACAACGATACCAGCCACAGCAACAACAGCCCCAGCAGCAGTATCAGCCCCAGCAACAAGGCCAGTTTGGCCAGCCGTGGCAGGCCCTCGGCGAACAGATGGAACAGCGATTCGACGAGTCGTTTTCAAGCGAGGTTCGCACAACCATTCACGACCTCGATAAAACTGCGTCGGTCGCGGAGTGGGTGAAAATGAAAGCGGCCCAACGTGGCATGCCTACTGTCGTGCGTGTCGCCGACGATATTGAGGATATTGCACACCTGGAGAAGAAGCTCATTATCCGAGAGTCACCGTTCGCTCACCCAATTGGACAGACGTCCAAGCAGGTTCTCCAACAGGGTCTCCAGGAACTCCAACAGCACATCAGCGAGCCAGAAGTCCAGGATGCTGTCGAAAAAACTCGCCGGTCGCTGGAGTCTATCGACAAGGGGCTGATGTCGCTCCAGACAATGGACGGTCAACAACAGCAGGGTGGGCAACAGTTCGGTCAACGAGGCGGTCAGCAATCGCAGCCACAGCAGCAATCGACCCAGCAGTTCGGTCAGCGATACCAGTCGCAGACCCAGATGCCACAGTACTGAACTAGCGACTGTTCGATCAATTTTTTGCGGTACGAGGTGACCGCCTTTGCAGATGGCGTCATCGAACTCCGCAAGCAGAAGACGGGGTGAGCCGGGTCAACTGCCAATTCTCAAGACAATAGTTCTCACCGACCCAGCATTACAACGATTAAGTTACCCCTTGACGGATATGAGTCGCCTTTATATTCGTACCACGAACTGCACATTCTGCCATTGTCGGCGACTGGGCAGCAAACTGGTTGCCCGATATAGAAACAATTCAAGCGTAGAAAGTGAAGGCAGTCTACCCATGCAGGATTGAGGAGACCACCGCGGCTACAATCAAGCAGAGGAGGGCAATTGCCCGACCAGACACATTTACGAGTGGAAGAACTGTGATCCCCCCTGCGATCATAGTGTAAATAAGTAGAACAGAAACAAGGGTATCCGTGTTCATACACCTTGTCTAGAAAACGGTTCGGTCGATGGTAACTACAGTTCGCTGTCAGGGACGACGACGACCTTGCCGAAGCCCTCACGGTTCTCAAGCATCTCGTGGGCACGGCTGATCTCGCTCATTGGGAGCGTCTCTCGGATACGCGGCTGGAACGTACCGTCCCAGACGAGTTCAAGCGCTTCTTCGGCTTGACCGGGTGTTGCCATCGTCGAACCGATGACCGAAAGCTGGTTCCAGAAGATGCGGTTGAGGTCAGTTTCAGGGTTGCCACCCGTGGTCGCCCCGCACGTGACGACCCGTCCACCTTTCACGAGGGATTTAAGCGAAGACTGCCAGGTCTGTGCGCCGACGTGGTCAACTACCATGTCGACACCGCGACCACCAGTCAACTCGCGGATCTCGCTGGCGAAATCAACCTCCTCGTAATTGATAGTGTGGTCTGCGCCCACTTCCTCCGCGTAGGCCAGTTTTTCGTCGGTGCTCGCCGTTGCGAACACCTCTGCTCCAGCGTGGGCTGCGACCTGGACGGCAGCGTGTCCGACACCACCCGACGCACCAAGGACGAGGACTGATTCACCGGATTTTAGCCCACCACGGTCTCTGAGCATGCGCCACGCGGTTTGGAACACCAGCGGAGCAGCCGCGGCCGTCTCCCAGTTGATTCCCTCGGGAACGGGTGCCAGGTTCGCCGCCGGCAGCGCAGCGTATTCGCTGTGGACGCCGCGAATGTGCTCACCGATGATATGAAAGTCCGGTGCGAGCGTCAGGTCGCCTTTTCTGCTGAACTCGTCGTTTCCACCGCTTTTTCCAGCGATCACACAGACACGGTCACCGGATTCGAACCGCGTTACGCTTTCGCCGACCGCTTCAACAACCCCTGCAGCGTCGCTCCCTGGGATGTGGGGCATGTCGAGATCGACTCCTGGCAGTCCCCGGCGTGTCCAGATGTCTAAATGGTTGAGTGCGCCAGCTTTCACGTTGACCAGTACCTCATCACGAGCGATTTCGGGGTCAGGAAACTCGCCATATTCGAGGACGTCCCGATCTCCATGCGTCTCAAATTGAACAGCTTGCATCATGTGAGGCGACTCACTCGACAATTATAAACATGAGTATCGACAATTGACGATAATTCCACGAAGATTCGTTCAATTCATAGATGGATCTCGACTCTGGGCAACACGCTACGCCACGAGCTGACTCCTTGATGGCCTCGATACCAGCGTCGTGAAGTACATCACCGATAACGACCGTGTCAGCTACTTTTGCCATCTCGTAGGCCGAATCGTAGTCATAGATTCTACCACCGTAGAAAAGCTGGGCTGACGAGAGTGCATCTCGTGCGGCAGCCACGACAGCTAGATCTCCGAGCATGCCAGAACATTCGAGATAGACGATTTGATGACCGAGCATCCGTTCGGCGAGAGCAGCATAGGCACGACGGCAGGGCTCCGTGAAGAATGGCTGCCCATCTCTCAAATCATCCGTGCAATTTGACGGGCCAACCTCTGATTCGAGATATCCAGTTATCTCTAATTCCTGCCGTTAAACCGTAATTAGGTCCTATGGGACTCAAGACTCTTGAATACCTTCTTCCCTTTTCTTGTTGCGAGCTCTGACAGCGGTGCGACACGATACGCGAGTTCTGTTCGTTGCTGTTCATCGGACGGTGAGTTGTCACGAAGAGTCGCAACCAACATTCCATCAGATGAGCGCAAGAGGATGCCGTCCTCGGCGACTGACGACTGCAATCCCTTTAACGACTGCTCGATGAGTTCTTGGGCTTCTGTTGGCTCGATTGTGAGTTGCACGGTGTCAAATTCTGGCCGATCGCGAGTTGTCGCTGTCATGCTTCCTTTTCATCGGGCTAGACGTTTGTAAACCCATCTCTCATATGAATCTGTGGCCGCGTTTTCTCTCCTGTCCAACCGACGAATCAGTATGAACCGGAGGGTGAAACGTCTTCAACTCTGGAAGATTTTGAACGGAAGCCAACTTATCGGCCACTCTCGCATCAGACGTTCTCTCCCGCACTCACTCGGAACCACGTTCGGCATCTTCGCGATAGTGCTGGCACAGACTTGGTCCTGGGGGGCCCGCAAGGAGAAGACAGCAGTTTACATATCGTGAACGCAGCGTTGGTGGCACTAGTCAATAGGGTCTGAGGACGTCTCAAAAGTTGAGTGAGAACTGATATTTCTGGATTTTGGGCCCAGTACAGGGATTATAAAGGTCCACAATATGTGAACGACAGAGTAGTTGGATGCTGATGGTACAATCGGACACAGTAATGCGATTACGTACCGAGCAGGGGTAAGCGTATTCGAACATCTCGGAACTTACGTTGGCGAGCAAAGAATTATTATATATTCCTTATGATTATGGTTGAACTCAACGGTAATCTATTTGATTCTCCGAAGGTCACAGCACTACGTATGTCATTATCAACCAACCGTTGTTCGGACGGCAAGACGAACGCGGCGGCGAGAACCGTGGGGAGAGGATGAAGCCGTGACGAATAACAACAATCAACGACGGTTGCTTGACGAAGTGAAGCAGTTCGACGCCCTCATCTTCGGGATTGGGCTGGTGCTCTCTTTGCTCGTAATCGCCGTGATTGCGATCGACATCGAGGCATTCTCAACGGCGCTCACGTCGGTGAACGGCTGGCTCGTCACGAACATGGCCTGGTACTACGTCGGGTCGGCATTCCTGATCACGGTGTTCTTCCTGTGGGTGATGCTTGGTCCATGGGGTCGAATCAAGCTTGGCGACCCCGACGAGGAGCCCGAACACGGGTTCTTCTCGTACTTCGCGATGATGTTCTCTGCTGCCATGGCTGCCGGGCTCGTGTTCTTCGGCGCCGCCGAGCCCCTGTTCCACTACGCATCACCGCCACCCGTGATGTCGTCAGAACCAAAGACGATGGGAGCGATTACCGACGCAATCACTTACGCGCTATTCCACTACGGAATCACGCCGTGGGCCACGTACCTCACGCTGGCCGTCCCACTGGCATACTACGTCCATCGAAAGGATGCCCCGATGCGGCCGTCGACCGTGCTGATACCGCTGGTCGGCCGGGACGCACTCGACAGTCCCTGGCTGAAGTCCATCGATGGGATCATTCTGTTTATCTCCGCCGGCGGTGCTGCGTCGTCGCTCGGCTTCATCGCGCTGCAACTCTCTGTCAGCTTTTCGTATAATCTGGGAATCGAGCCTGGGCTTGTCGGGAAGTTCGCGATCCTCGCTGTCGTGACGGGGGCATTCATTTTGTCTGCGGTCGCGGGGATCGAGAAGGGCATCAAGCGGGTCTCAACGCTCAACATGGTCCTCTTCTCGGTCATCCTGGTCGCCGTGTTCGCGCTTGGCAGGTCGGCAGCGCTCCTGAACCTGGGTTCGCAGGCGCTCGGTGGATATATCACCGAATTCTTCACGATGAGCCTCTACGCCGGCGTCAATGGTGGAGAGTGGCTCGGGAGCTGGACAGTGTTCTACTGGGCGGCCTGGTTCGTGTTCGCGCCCCTCATCGGCGTCTTCATGGCGCGCATCTCGCGCGGGCGGACGGTCCGGGAACTCATCTTCACTGCCCTCTTCGGATCGTTCGCGGTCACGGTGCCTTGGTTCACCGTCATCGGGGGAAGCGCGCTCTTCACCCAGAACAGCGGGGGCGGGCTCCTCGCCACGGTGTCGGAGTACGGACTTGAGGTTGCTGCGTACGCACTCATCGACACGCTTCCAATGGGGAGCGATGTGCTGGCGATATTGTTCACCCTGTTGGTGACTACCTTCCTCGTCACCACGCTCGATTCGAGCACGTACATCATGGCTATCTTCGCCTCCAACGGGGACACGACGCCCGGGAAGGCGAGTCGGGTTATCTGGGGTATCATCACAGCCGTCATCTCGGGGCTCTTGCTCGCCATCGGCGGCCTGAATGCCATCCAGCAGTTCTTCATCGTGCTGGGCGTTCCGGTCATCGCGTTGAGCGTGGTCGCGACCGTGGCGCTTATCATCGAATGGGAGTCGCTGAGCCCCGTGATGCAAGGCACCGACCGGGCGGAACCAGCGGTGGAAAATGCCCGAACCATGAACCGCTCTAAAGTCCCGGCGGAGGATGACTAGCGAGCAGCAACGGACCAGATTCGACAGACGACGTTCACTACACCAATGGTACGAAACACCGACGACAGCCGTTCCGAGACGGACCAAGCGGAAGACAACTACTTGCTTATCGATTGTGACGTCCACAATCGCTGGGCAGACGACAAGGTCGTGACCGAGCGCCTCCCCGAGTACTACAGGGTCGGTGACGGGTACGCCGGCCACCAAGGGATAATCAGCCCCTCGTTCCTCTACCAGAACCACGGTGGGTTTGCACAGGAGGAGGTCCGTGCCGAAGAAGAGGTTCCGGGGTCGGACCTCGACCGCATCCGGGAGAAACACCTCGACGAGTACGGCATCGACTTCGCCGTCCTCACCGGCAACTCGATGATCAACCTCGGGGCGGTACCCAACCGAGACTACACCGTCGAGGTCGCCCGTGCGTATAATTCGTGGCTCATCGAGGAGTGCCTACCGCGCGACGAGCGGTTCATCGGCGCCCTTCTCGTGCCACCGCGAGCGCCTGAGGCGGCCGCGGAGATCATCGAGGATATGAGCGACCACTCGCGGGTTCGTGCGATTTTGCTTCCGGGCGCGAGCGAAAAGCCATACGGTCAACCAGAGTACTGGCCGATGTACGAGGCCGCCGAAGCACAGAACTTGGCCGTCCTCGTGCACCCGTCCTCTGAATCCCACGGTGCGACACATCCGCCGACCGGCGCGGGCTACCCGAACATGTACTTCGAGTGGCACTCGGTCCTGGGTGCACTCTACATCGGGCAGCTGGCAAGTCTGATAGCAGAGGGCGTGTTCGTCGAGTTCCCGAACCTCCGCGTCGGATTCATCGAGGGGGGATACGGGTGGGTTCCACACTTCATGTGGCGGATGGACAAGGATTGGAAGGGACTGCGCTCACAGGTTCCCTGGCTCGAGGAACCGCCGAGCGAGTACATCCGTCGGAACGTGTGGTTCTCGACGCAGCCGATGGAGGAGCCCGAGACGCATGAGATGCACGACCAGATCCTCGAGATGATGCACGCGGACGAGACGCTCATGTTCGCCAGCGACTATCCCCACTGGGACAGCGACTCGCCCGAGTGGGGGATACCATCTCTCCCCGAACACATGGAAGACCAGATCCGTTATGGCAACGCGAAAGAACTGTTCGACCTTCCGGACGACCCTACCACACTCCAGCAATGAAGACGCGACACGAGGTCTGCTCGATCGAACAGCTACCACCGGGCGAGAGAGTGATCACGGAAGTTAAGGGATTCTCCATCGGGGTATTTAACGTCGGTGGGGAACTCTACGCGCTGAAAAACGACTGTCCGCATCAGCGCGCACCACTCTGCGAAGGGCGATTGACGGGGACGACGGAACCCGCCGACGCCGGCGAGTATGAATGGGGACGACCTGGGCAGATCATTCGCTGTCCGTGGCACGGCTGGGAATTCGACGTCACGACTGGCGAATCCGTGTTCAACCCCCACAAAGTAAAAGCGAAAGGGTACGAGGCAAACATCGAGGCATCCCAGGCCACCTGCGACGGGTGTGCGAGCGAACATGAGAGCGATGCGCCGCCCGTGGAGACGTTCGACGTAGCGGCGGAGGAGGAGGTCGTAGTCGTATACGTATGACTCGATGGGGCGGGGGCAGGGTTCGACATCGCGGCCTGGTCAGGATCCTCAGTCGCCTAGACCCCGAGTACTAGGGCTTATGCCGCTGCGGGGGAGATAGAGAAGGGAATGTCCCCCAGTGGTTCCGGACGGGTCCTGAAGACGACCGACAAGTCGCTGGCCATACTGGAGTTCGTGCACGAACATGAGGGGGCGACGATGGCGACTATCTGCTCGGAACTCGACCTCACAAAGAGCACCGCGCACGGCCACCTTACTACCCTCCTCAATAGAGGGTACCTCGTCAAGCACGGAGAACAGTACCACCTTGGGATGAAGCTCCTCAAGTTCAGCGAAGCCGCGAAGAACCGCGACGACGCGTTCCCGGTCATCAGGGATGGCGTGGACGTACTTGCCGAACGAGTCGAAGAGGGGGTGGACTACTCCGTGTTGGAGAACAATCGCATCATCTCCGTGTACGACACAATCACGAACGAGAACGATCCGAACTTTTCCCCAGGCCGAGAATACCTCGTTCACAGCACAGCGGCCGGGAAGGCGATCCTCGCCGAGCTTAGTGACGAACGAGTGCTGGAGATCGTCGATGCGACCGGCCTCCCGGGACTCACGGACAAGACGATTACATCGCGGGAACGGTTGCTGGCGTCGCTCGAAGGCGTCCGCGAGCGGGGGTATGCGATCAACGACGAGGAGTACCAAGAGGGACTTCGCGCTATTGCCACAGTCGTGACGGACCCGAACGGCGGCGTCCGTGGCGCGATTGGGATCGGTGGCCCGACGTACCGTATGAAGGGGGACGTGTTCGAGAAGGACCTCCCGTCGAAACTGTTACGCACCGTCTCCGAGGTCGAAGAGCGACTTGCGACGGTCTACGACACATCCTGACCGTATCTGGATCGGTCACTCCAACATAAATGCAACGAGCGCGAGTACGGAGATTTGGCAGCTATGTTTCAGTTTTGCCGAGTCGTCGTCGTCCAAAGATGACTGCGAGTGTTGCCTCATCTGCCTCGTAGAGGCTGTGAAGCCGCGAGAGTTCCTCAGTTCGATTGACGAAGGCGGCCATACTCGTCACTAGCGTCGGATCAAATATAGTACTCCGCATAATCGTACTCTGAAGTATCGTACCTTAAAGTATCATTATCTTATTATTCAGTCATCTTTTTGTACACACATTCAAACCATTTCGTGAAGCCTACACTCTTCGAGAGTAGAAAACAGACGAGAGTATTGTTTTGAAGGCGATTAGCTGGCGCTTAACCAACGTCCATACTCTGAAGGAGCCGATGTTGGTTAATCGTCGAAACCAGTTGCATAGCTGTCTTTGATTATCAACGGAATCACTGCTCATCGAGACGCTCACTCTGGAACGCCCCGCACCCTTCAAGGGGAAAAACTCCCCGCAGGAATGCGACCGGTGCGTATCGGAAGAATCGGAAATCGCCCACTTCCGTTTATTATATCGGACAGAATAGATACGAACAACACAATGATCCACGATGCTCGTGTCCTGCAACCCCAGTTCATTCCCGATGAAGTCGAGCATCGCAACCCGGAGGTCAACGCGCTCTCGAACACGCTCAAACCCATCATGGACGGCCAAAGCGGGGAAACATCGCTCCTCCTTGGACCGTCCGGCGTTGGTAAGACGTGTATCGCCAACTACACGGTCGAACGCCTCCGCGAGAACGTCCTCGACATCGATACCCAGTACGTCAACTGTTGGCAAGACCACACCCGATTCCAAGTGCTCTATCGCATCCTCGAAGGCATCGACAGGACGGTCGATATTCACCGGCGGTCGACGCCAAAGGACGAACTCCTCGACCGTCTCCAACAGTATGACGGCCCCCAATTCGTCGTCATCCTCGACGAGGTCGACCAACTCGAAGACAAGAGCGTGCTCTATGACCTCTATCGAATGCGAACCGTCTCCATGATACTCATCGCAAATCGGGAAGAGGCCTTGTTCAGCCAACTCGATAATCGTCTGACCAGCCGGTTGCAGACCTGTGTCAGAATTCCGTTCGAAGAGTATCACCTCGACGAACTCGTCGCGATTCTCGAGTCGCGCGCTCGGTGGGGACTTTCGGAAAACGCTATCGGAAACGACCAACTGACCCTGATTGCCGACGCCGCTGCAGGAGATGCACGCGTTGCAATCGGCATTCTCAGAAACGCGGCACGTCGAGCCGACCAATCCGGAACCGAGCGGATTACGACCGAAATCGTCCGCGAAGCAGTCCCGGACGGTCGCCACGAAGTCCGCCAGAAAACGATCAGCCAGCTCACCGTTCATCAGCGCGCCCTCTACGAGATTTTGGAAGCCGAAGGCGAACTCGACCCGGGAGACCTCTACGAGAAATATCAGGCGCGAGTTGATGATCCGAAGACGAATCGAACCGTCAGAAACCATCTGAAGAAAATGGAACATTACCGCCTCATCATCGCCGAGGGAAAGAATCGCGCCCGTACCTATCGACTCCGGTGAATTCGCCTTTCGGAAAGTTTGGAAACGACCCGGTCTTGCCTATGTGCCGCCATGGGGATATGTTGACTCGTGATGATGCGCCACGACCAACCCGAACTCCCAGCCCTCGATACGGGAGTCACGCTACTCGAAACGGATGCACGTTCGACCTGCGCGCTCCAGTCGCTCGTGCTCGACCAGGTACTTCTCGACGGCGGGTCGGCCGTCTGGGTGGACGCCCACGGCCATGGGAGTACACACACCCTCTCGCGAATCGCCCCATCGATGCGGGTTCTCGACCGCATCCGAATCGCTCGCGCGTTCACCCCGTGGCAACACCAGAGTCTCTGCCAGGATCTCGCGCCTGAACTCACGGACGAGACGGCGGTCGTCGTCCTCCCAGCGTTCGACTGGTTCTATCGATCGGACGATTTGCCGCGTGGTGATGGAGAACGGCTGCTCTCTGTAGGTCTGGATATTATCAGCGAACTCGAGGAGACGTTCGATATCCCCGTACTGATAACCCAACACGAGGACGATGGGCTGGCTGCGCCGATTCGAGCGTGTGCAGACCACGTTATTCGCTGTGAGCAGACGCCGCATGGGCCTCGCTTTTCGGGTGACGAGTACGAGACGCTGGTGTACCCACTCGAGAATGGGATGGTACAAACGACGTTCGCATTCTGGAATCGCGTTCTCACGACACGTCATCCGGCCATTGCTACCGCGGACGGTCCAACGGAGGTGAGCACGCATGGGTCGTACTAATCCGACCTATCGCGATGCCCTGCGCACCATGGAATCGCGGTGGAAACACTATCGGCGTGCGCTTCGCCACGCCGACCAAGAAGTGTTCGACCGCCTCTTCGAGCATGCACGAGCGCATGCCGACGCCAGTGGGTTTCAGAACGACCAGTTCGTCGAGATTCCGGCACTCGTGTCGATGCTGCTCGAACAGCAGAAACACATCGACGACCTCGAAGACCGACTCGACCATTTGGAGAACGACCTGAACGACCAGAGGTAAGTCGATGGCGTACAAGTTCGACTATCTCGATGGTCAGGTGTTCCGATGGTCATTGACCGAATCGGGAGCCGAGTATACAATCGATGAGTCGTACACACCGACGCTGTACGTCTCCGCTCACGGTGCTGGCTCGCTATCCGATGCGAGGGCCGCACTTCGTGACCATCCTGCTGTCGCTCACGTTGCAGGTGTCGAGAAACGACTCTCCTTTCGGCACACTCCCGAACCGGTACTCCAAGTGGATGTCGTGGATCTCGATGCTGTCACCGACGTTTCCGCGATGATTCGTCGGTGGGGCTCGCCGGGTGCGTATCGCTGTTACAACGTCGATTTCTCGCGTGAGTTTCGCTACTGTCTCGAAAACGACGGCTCGCCACTTCCCGCCCGTGACCTCTCCCAGCTGCACATCTCGGTTCCGGAGCCGGAACTGACACGCGAGACGGTCACCGAACTCACCATCGGCGATGAAGTGGTGACTGGCGACGGACGGGACGTATTGGACACGCTCGCAACTCGTATCGAACGCGACGACCCGGATATCCTAATGGTAAACACGAGCGACGTCGTTCCGACGCTGTATCGGCAGGCAGACCGGCTCGATATGGCGTTCCAGCTCGGCCGACTCCCGGGGTGGCAGCAACTCGCCGGGGAATCAACGTACACGAGCTATGGACGGGTCGGCCACTCACCTGCCCGATACAACGTTCCTGGACGAGTCATCGTCGATACGTCGAACACGTTCATGTGGAATCAGACGAATCTCGATGGCTGTCTGTATCTCGTCGAGCAGTCGGGCAAACCACTGCAAGAGTTGTCGTGGTCGTCGATCGGGAACATTCTCACCGGCATTCAGATTCAGGAAGCATGGGAACAGAACGTCCTCGTCCCGTGGCACTCGTGGCGTCACGAGAAATTCAAAACGATGGGCCAACTCCACGACGCTGACCGCGGTGGATTCACGTTCGCACCGGATGTCGGATTGCACGAGGACGTTCACGAACTCGACTTCTCATCGCTGTATCCGAATATCATCGTCACGCGGAACGTGAGCCCCGAGAAGATTCGATGTGAGTGTCACGCCGACCGTGCGGACGTACCCGACCTCGGCTATTCGATCTGTAACGAGCGAGGCTATCTCCCGGACGTTCTCGAACCGCTCATCGAGGATCGGGACGCGATCAAAGCCGAGATAAACGCGACTGATGATGCTGAACGGCGTGCCGAACTGGAGGGCCAATCGAACGCGATCAAGTGGATTCTAGTCTCGTGTTTCGGCTATCAGGGCTTCTCGAATGCAAAGTTCGGACGAATCGAGTGTCACGAAGCGATCAACGCGTTCGCGCGGGAGATTCTGTTGGAGTCGAAGGCGATGCTCGAAGCACACGGCTGGCGCGTCGTGCATGGAATCGTCGATAGCGTGTGGGTCACGCCGATGGACGACACAGACCAGACGCCGCTTGACGAACTCACGCGACAGATTTCTGACCAGGTCGATATCCGACTCGAACACGAAGCACACTACGAGTGGGTCGCATTCGTGCCGCTCCGTGATTCAAATACAGGCGCGCTGACGAAGTACTTCGGTAAAGTGGCCGATGAAGACGAGTACAAGTATCGCGGCATCGAGTGTCGCCAACGAAGTACCCCGCCGTTCGTCGAGGAGGCACAAAAAGCGCTTATCGAGACGTTGAACGAACATCGAGAGGCACAACCAGTCTGTGAGGAACTTCGCTCGTGGATCGACTGCCTCCAGCGAGGTGATGTCGATCCGACCGACCTCGTCATCACGAATCGTGTCTCGAAGCCTCGTGATGCCTACAGCCAATCGACGCGCAGTGTAGCAGCACTCGACCGCATAGCGGATCTCGGGTTGACGCGAGCACCAGGCGAAAGCGTCTCGTATGTCGTCGTCGATGACGAGCGCCGGTCTCGTGATCGGGTCACACTAGCAATCGAGGAGCCGACCACATACGACACCGACTTTTACCGGGAACGGTTGATACGAGCGACCGAAAGCGTTCTCTCACCGCTCGGCTGGCGAGAAGCACGAATCGAACAGTGTCTTTCCGAGTACGACGATTTCGCGCTCCAATCGTTTTTGTGAGTGGTCACCACTACCGTGGTGTCGTCTCCATCCGAACCGCGTGACTCCAACCGCCTTGAGGGACAATTCCCATGCGCTGCAAGAAGAAGCAGAATCAGCCGTCAGTCGAATCGATAGCCAACCACTCCGCTCACGTTACAACCGTAGCGTGTGGGATACCTGTATCTCACAACAGATATACTTCAGCCATATAATACTGTGACGAAAGTAAGTAAACGCGTTAGCGCGTCCTCGAATGCATGTTTCGTCCTCATCGCCGTACCACTCCGGGCCGTAGTCGGTACGATGCTCATCGAGAACGAGGCCACAGTCCTCGCATATCGTCTCTTGGGAGTTCGTGCTGACATGACCACTACACTCTGGACAAGGGGTGGTCGTCTCGTTCAATATGTCTTCGTCGAAGCCGTCTTCGTAGATGTCTCTGGTTGCCATCGAAACCACTACTCATCGAGACGCTCGTTCTGGAACGCACCGCACCCCTCGGGGAAAAATCCCGGCAGTAGAATCACACCCCTCGTCAATTGCGTTCTTGTACGGAGAGAGACGTTCTCGAGGAGAGCACGTCGAATTCGTGCGTTGAGTGAGACTGTGAGACGGCCTCGGCGAAGGGGTTTATGTGACTTCGTGACAGGGATGTAATAATGACGGCGCCATCTCGGGGACCGACGCGGAGGACAGATTCGTGAACGCGGAACTGGATTTACTGGTTCGACTTGGAGACTACGAGCGACCGCAAGAGGTCGCGTCCCGCGCTGTTCACGCAGAGGAGTTGGGTTTCGATCGCCTCTCCATGGGTGAGACGACAGGGTGGAATATCGTGCCAGCGCTCACACTCATCGCTGATCGAACGGACACACTCGGGCTTTCGAACGACGTTATTTCACCATTTGGTCGGTCGCCTGCACTCATCGCCCAGACAGCACTGACACTCCACGATGCCTCGGATGGCCGATTCCGACTCGGTCTCGGGCCGAGTTCGCCCGCGATTACCGAACGATGGCACGGCGAATCGTTCGACCGGCCATTACGGCGGACGCGAGAGGTGATCGAGATCATCAGGGCCGTCTACGAAAATGGTAATCCGGCGTACGAGGGTGAGATTTTTGATATCGCAGGGCTCGGCTACGAGCGTGATATCCCCGAGAATCCCCCGCCGATCGACCTGGCGACGCTCGGTCCGAAGGCGACCGAGATGGCTGGCCGATTCGGCGACGGGTGGGCACCACAGCTGTTCACCAAAGATGGGCTAACAGAGCGGTGTGAAGATCTGAAGCGTGGTGCTGAGCTCGGTGGAAAGAGTCCATCCGAGTTGCGTGTGAGTCCGATCGTTCGTGGAATCGCGGCGGAGGAGAGAGAACGTGCTCGGAATCTCGCACGGCGAACGATTTCGTTTCTGCTCGGCGCGTACGGTCCCTACTACGGCAATTCCGTCGCCGAGCAAGGCTATCCCGACGTCGTTGCCGATATTCGGGGTGCATGGGAAGACAGGGATACCGATGCGATGGCCTCACGACTCCCCGACGAACTCCTCGATGCGTTGGCGCCTGCCGGAACCCCCGAGGAAGTTCGCACGTGGGTCGACGACTATGCAGCGACAGAAGGCGTCGATGCCGTCCGTATCGGGTTCGTCGACGGCATGACCGACGAAGACAAGAAGACGACGATGGAAGCTGTTGCCGAGCTAGTGTAGGAACGCCCACTGCTGTAGTCGACCTATCCAACTGTGCAGGGCTCATCGTAGCGAATCGAAGACGGAATGAACACCCCACAGTAGATCAGCCGCTTCGATTGACGGATCCAACAGAAACCACGCTTGAGCGACAGTACGACGAGACCGATCGAACACAGCGGTTACGTTTTCGTGACCGACGATCAGCTATCGGCATCCCGTGACCGACTCGAGTCAGGAACAGTTTCTCCGAATGTGGTGATCACGACGTATGTCTTAAGGGTACATGAGAATAGAGAACAGGACTGGAGAACCTGACCATGTAGAGGAGAGACGAACGGGGGTGGAATCGAACCACCGGGGCCACGAAGTGGCCGCCATCGACGCGGGGTCGATGGTGCTTCTACCAACAAGCAACCCGTTCTCACCCGATTTGTGTGGGAGAGAATGGTCGTGCCGGGATAGTGGGCACGACCACGTTGGCGTCAGTATGACGTACAACACGGCGTTTGTTAGCGGTGCTCGAGCGTGTAGGGGACATGGCGACTCGGGAAGCATCCTACGACGCCCGCACTCCATCCAAGGACCGCATCCCGTATTGTTATGCGGTGCTTTCTGTTGAATTATCTAACAGGAATGCACTGAAACAGTCACTGTTTCAATACTTAATGGCCCAATCGCTACGCACCATTTACTGTAGGAATTAGTAGCATGAAGATTCCAAATTAGTCTAGTAGAAGACAAGACTCACACAAAGCTTATTCGCCGCTTCAAGAGACAGGAGGTGGGAATGAACCGAAGAGCCTTCGTGAAAACATTTGGAGCAGCTACCGCCATGCTCATCGGAAACTCCACAGGCAATGCGATATCGACCTCGTCCTCAAGCGTCGATAAGTGGCCTCGTCCGTGGGGGACAAGCGGGCATACGCACGCAACGCAATCAGGGGGGATAACCGCCAGCGAGGTTGGCGTTGCTTGGACATCTCAGTATGTGGGGTTTATGAGTGGTACACCCACGGTAAAAGACGGGCTGATTTACACCGGCGTGCAAACTGATGACCGGAAATTGTCGGGCGCCGTTAAAGCATACGATACAGAAACTGGCGAACGGGTCTGGACAACCAATGGTCCAGCGAACGAAACTGATCGATATGGTACTCCCGTGGAGTATGGAAATGTATACGACGCTCCAGCCGTTGAAAATGGTCTTCTATACTTTATTGCAGGAGATGGAGAAGAGTATACAGGAGACAGTGTCGTTGGAGGGGTATTCGCACTCAATGCGAAAACAGGCAAAGAAGCATGGAGGCGCGACGATCTTCGTCCAAGCACCTTCACCGTCGCGGACGATACAGTCTTTATTAATCAAACAGAGTATCTCATCGCACTCGGCGCTTCAGCAGGGGAGACCCGATGGAAAATATCGGACGACGTGCGTGTGATCGGCTCTGTTGAGGAGACGCTCTATACATACACCGTTGAAGCCGGCACGCAAGATCGCGCTGATAAAATTATAGCCTACGATATAGAATCTGGGACAGTCCAGTGGCAAGCGGGTGTCCCAGATGCGATCAATGGGTCTCCAAGAGCTGTCGATGAGGAGTTGATCTATCTCGTTGGATCGAGAGGAGAGAAAAAGGAGGGCATGCCACCGGAAATCAGCGCGCTCTCAACGACTGACGGATTCGTCCAATGGATAAGAAGGCTCTCCGTGCGAGAAGGAACCGTTGAGGTGAGTTCCCCAGCTGTAGACGAATCACGCCTATACGTATTCACACGCGGTAGTGAGCACTTTAACTGGTATCGGGACAGAGATGAGGCCCTTGACGCTGTCGGAACCGTCTTCGCCCTTGATCGAACCACTGGCGAAGAACAGTGGCGATTCGAAACGCCAGCTGAGTTAGCCAGTGCGCCGGTAGTGGATGCAAACAGAGTGTATGCCGCCGCTCGCTATCGAACGTGCCCCGAGTCACCGTCAGGGGGGATAAACGGTGGTCTCTATGCACTTGATAAGACGACCGGAGAGGAGCAGTGGAATATCGCACCATCGGGTCTGCTAAGTGTGTATCCTCCCGCAATTGGGGACGGGGCGGTGTATCAAGCCACTGACGACGTTGGTCAGGGCGAAGATGCCTATCTTCTGGCGTATACCGGCAGTGACCACCCACCGGACTGTAGTCGGCGGTTTGCTGGCAGGGAGAAAACTCAAACGATACCGACCCCCGACAGGGGAAAGACAACGACGACTACGGAGCGAGCGACAACTTCGACTCGCACAGAACAAGAGGTGACGAAAACAACCACTACCGAGACTTCCACATCTCCGAAGATGACGACCACTACGCAATCGACAACCGATCTATCGATGACCAAATCTGCAACTACAGCGAGAACCCCATCGGATAAAAACACGACCACTTCTGAGACAACAGTTGATGATGGACAACCAGGATTCGGCATTAAGACTGCACTCACGGGATTCGTGGGAACAGGGTTGTATTTACTGCGTCAACAAATCGATGGTGAACGATAACTCCACAGACGCCAATCAGAGTGATGATCGGGATTCTCAGCGCGTGAGATTTGGATACGCGTTCTATAGAGTGCAACACCTACTAGAATCTGGGTGCCACCATTTGGGGGAGGGCACCTTCGAAAGCGGAGACAAGAGCCATGTCATCATTACCGACAGATACTACCGACGAACGCCGGGGGTTCCCACAACAATGGGCCGAGGAGGTCCACGAAAAGCACAATCTCGACTTCATTGATGAATACCACGCACCGGACTGGGTCGGTCACTTCGACGGGGAAGACCTGACGAACACCGAGTACAAGGATATGCAGCGGGAACTCATCAGTGGCTTTCCGGACGCAGAATTCACCTTCGGCCCGGTCATCGTCGAGGGAGAGACAGTCGCTGGCCACTGGGAGATGACCGGAACGCATACCGGGGAATTCGCCGGTCTCAAGCCGACCGGTCGAGCGGTTCGCGTTACCGGCACGTTCCTTGCTCGCTACGATGAGGATGGAAGAGCAGTAGAGACCTGGGAGAACATCGACCAGTTCGGGATGCTCCAGCAACTCGGCATCGCTCCCGAAGACTTTACCGCCGGTGGCCTGCTGCGGACGGTCTTCAACCTCGTCAAGAGTGGGCTGTGACATCCTCCCCGCGCTAAAACACGGGGCTTCCCACGCCCGATTACGCTGATTTGGGAACGTACGTTTACGACCCGACACACCGTTGGGAGTGCCACGCCCCCGTTACTCCTATCCCGTGACGGATTCAGAGGTACGTGATTGTTTTCTGTCGGTTGGGTGTCCGAAGGCTTACTTATTTGGTAAGGAAAACACCGAGTCAACTGCTAGTTTGCGGATAGTCAAATCCGATGGGGTACCATCGAATCGACAATCACAGAAACGTAGTGTGGGCACTTGTAACCTCCCATTTCGATGTTTGAGACCAGAGACGGCGCTGTATTCCCGCCCGCAAGAACGGGGTTTTAGCGCCTGTGATTTAGATAATAGCAGGAAGAGGCACAACTTATTGCCGGACGGCAATTCGTTGTGCTAAGAAAGAGAATGGTAGTCGATTACTCCAGCCAAGTTATGCAAACTCATCGATAACGGGAATACCCATCGTCTCGAAATTACTCATCGATGCGAGTCGATCGGAAACGTCGTCGAGCGAAACCGTTTCCGAAACCACAGCACTCGGGTCGAGTTTCCCTGTTTCGACCATGCGGAAGATTTCATCGTACCGCGTTGGAGGCATCCCAAGCGATCCGATAAACTCGATCTCCTTCATGACCATCATATCCGTCGGCAGTGCCACCATACCCTGCTCATCTTGGGTACTCAACCCGACTTGGACATGTTGACCGCGTGTGCCGAGACTCATCACGGAATTTCGACACGTGGTTTCAATTCCGAGCGCATCGACCGAGACGTCAACACCACCACCGGCGAGCGCCTGCACGGCTTGCGGAGTATCGTCAGCATCGCTCGCGTTGACCGTTTCAACTGCCCCGAGTTCGCGTGCTTTGTCTAACTTCTCATCACTGAGATCAACTGCAACGACATTCGCGCCGAGTGCATCAGCGATATGAACGGCTGAAAGACCAACCCCACCACAACCGTGAACAGCAACCCAATCTCCCGCATTGATATCTGCTTGGTGGGCAAGCGCGTGGAATGAGGTCATAAATCGGCATCCGAGTCCTGCCATGTCGACTGCTGAAACGCTACCCGGTAACTGGACGACGTTATGATCAGCTGCTGGGACATGTAATTGTTCTGCAAATGCTCCTTGGACAGGCTCGGCAAAGCCCAGTGGCATCACGTTCTCACAGGTGTTTCCGTGCCCAGTTCGACACTGGTGACACGTTCCATCACCGATATTGAACGGGATGGTAACTCGATCGCCTTCCCTGATGTTCTCAACGTCGGCACCAACTTCTACAACTGTACCAGCAGGCTCATGCCCGAGAATTTGTCCCTTCGGTGGCTGAATGCCAAGCCAGTCCCAATCACCTTGCCATCCGTGCCAGTCACTGCGACAGATGCCACATGCCTCCATCTCAACGACTACACCCTCGGCCTCTGGATTGGGGGCATCGACGTCGTGAATCGCGAGTGGTTCTTGATATTCTTCGAGGACAGCTGCACGCATAACGAGTAGACCACATCGGACATTCTTAATAATCTTTCCACCAAATGAACAGTAGGAGATGGGGACCGAGGTGGGGGGTGGTGGACAATCTATGTTGGTGGCGACATGGTACGGGCATGTCCGGCGGCTCCAGTGAACTCAATGACGGAACTGCCGAACTATCCCATCCCCATTTCACGGTACTCGACGGTGAAAAGGGTGTAGACGCCGTTCCGACGGGAACCTTCGACTTGGCGTCTGTTCACTGATCATCGACACCAGTGGGCGCAACTGTGGTGTTCCGGTCGAAGTACCCGAGAGTGTCGAGAAGCGAGGCGAAGATGGCACTGGTGACAGTGACCAGCACCACCCCTATCGTAAGCAGATTCGAGATCGGGGCCGGGAGGGTGAACTGGAACAGTGCGATGAATACGCAGGTCACCATCCCGACGACAAGGAGAAACGAACCGAGATTGGGGTTCTTTCCCGTGAGGAACTGGATACTGTCGAGGAACGTCGATTCTGTCTCCGTCTTGGTGGTGGGTCCGGGTTGGCTCATGAGTAATCTCCAGTGATCATCGGTCGGTGACTCCGGTGACGTCGGCGTTTTTCAACTCCGTTGCATGCTGGAAGACCTGGACGAGGTGCGAGACCCAGAGGCCAGCAGTAAACCCAAAGAGGGTACCAACGGCCGTGATGCGAATCGCTTCTTCGAGCGGTGCGAATGCAGCGATGATACACAGCGTCCCAAAGATGAGCATGAGGCCATATTGGATGCGTGTCGACTGATTCGCTCGTTGTATCTCATCAATCATAAACAATGAATATAGACCTCTCAGGGGTATAACGATGCTGCCTAACAGAGACTAATGGGGTCACGAACAGGAACGCTACAACAAGCAGTGATTGGGATGAAAGGTTGTTTCCCACGATTGCAGTGGATCGTATCGATTGTTGCTGCCCCATCTGGTAATCACCACAGATAGCGACACCAACAGGAGGTACAGCTGGACAGCGTCTGTGGCCCTGCGAGCGGCCAAGGACAAAGACACCCACAAAGCGAGAAACGTGGCTTCGGTAGAAGAAACGGTTCGTTCTGCTGAATCCGGTGTGTCTACCCCGCAGAACCACCCAATTGGTCGAGTAAATATCGAATCTCGTCTTTTGTGGATGTTTGTCTAAATTTTTCTCAGATTAAAAAATGAATGCGGAAGTCTTAACCGTGCGCTGGGTCTCTGTTTAGTTGTAATGGCAAACGGTAAGGTTGATTTCTTCAACGACACTGGCGGCTACGGTTTCATCACGACGGACGACTCTGACGACGACGTATTCTTCCACATGGAGGACGTTGGCGGTGCTGACCTCGAAGAAGGACAGGAGATCGACTTCGATATCGAACAGGCCCCCAAGGGCCCGCGCGCGACGAACGTCGTTCGCGCATAATTCGAGAATCGCATAGTCGCCTGATGGGCGACTCTGTGTGACTTTGTTCCATTTTCAGGTGAAGGTTTACTCAGAGCAGTAGCCTTCGCACTGCCCCAGACAGAGGTCGATTAGACCAATCAGAATGACTACTAAGTAGACGGGACACGGGTCGCTATGTTGTCTGCTGACGTTACACCTACCGAACCTAAATCAAGGTTTCTACAAAGAGGTCAAGGCTCGGACCTGGAGAGTGGACCGAGACGATTTCCCTCATGTCAGCAAATCGTTCCCGTCCCCTTTTCTTGCTTCCACACCTATCGAATACATGGTTCGTTCTCGAACAGTCTCTGCGTTAATCGGAATCATCGCCAGTCTTCTCGTCAGTGCTCTTCTTTGGTGGTACTTCGATAGCTTCGTCTTTTTCTTGTTCGTACCGTTCATCCCATTCTTTTTCCAAAGCGAAAAATCGGAAGTACAGTCTCGACGATGTCCAACGTGTGGATTTCAGACGACAGACGATACGTACGAATACTGCCCGCGAGACGGAACGAAATTGAAGTAACCAATATCGGTACCGCCGGAGAAGGGGCGTTTCCAATTCTCACTCCAGCGACGCCGGAGAGTCAAGCGTTCGAACCCACTGTTCGAGCTTTTCACGTGCCGGTGGTCCCGAGAGGAAACTAACCGGAACGAACACGAGGATACTACTAAGAAGGCCGTAGATGATGGGCAAATTCGACGAGAACCCTTTCACAGACAGCGTTGCAACGACAACAGCCGCACTGATACAAATCGAAGAGAGGGCTCCTTGCCATGTCGCTCGCTTCCAGAAGAATGCCCCGAATATCGGGACAAAAATACATCCTGTGAGCAAGTCGTATGCGAGTGTAAGAGCGAGCACAACACTCCCGATTTCGATTGCCGCATAGGTCATGACACCACCGAGGACGATGATGAGCCCTCGAGAGACACTGGAGTATTTTGCATCCGATGCATCGGGATCGATAAACCGCTTGTAGATATCGCTCGTAAACAGGGTACTCGATGCGAGTAGGGCAGAGTCTGCCGTCGACATCATCGCTGAAACGAATCCGGCAAGGATGATTCCCGAGAACCCGACCGGGACGATTTCGAGGATGAGTCGGGGGAGGGCGAGCTCCGAATCGGCGAGGGGTGGCAGGACAACGAGGGCGATCATGCCCAGAAAGGCCGTTGTGAGACCATAGACTATCGCGTACACGCCTGCAGCGATATTTCCTTTGCGAGCAGTATCGGCGCTATTCGCGGTGAAGACCCGCTGCCAGATATCTTGTCCAATCATGATGCCGAGGACATACAGCAAGAAGTAGCTGACAATTGTATTCCATCCGATTGCTGTAACGTCGAAGTAGGAGGGTTCGAGTTGCGACATCAACCCTGAAACACCGCCGACAGAGTCGAGACCGAGTGGAAGTGCGATAAAGAAGATACCGACAGTCATGATACACCACTGAACAAAATCGGTCATCGTTACTGTGAGCATTCCACCGAGCGCTGTATAGGCGATAATGATTGCCCCTGCGAGCAAAATCATTGTATTTTGCTCGAAGCCAAAGAGGACGCTCAACACTTTTCCAATCGCGATGGTCTGCGTGGTTGCGATAGTAAGCGCGTAGATTCCGGCGATTATGGCACCAATCGTTCCTGAGTATTTGTCGAACCGACGTTCCAGCACTTCACCAAGTGAGTATGCTTTGAGGTTGGCCAGATTGGTCGAGATGAGGAGTCCAAGAGCAATCGTCCCAATACCAAGTGAGATGACTAGCCAAGCGCCTGAAATCCCGCTTTTGTACCCGAGACCACCACCGCCGACGGTGGCTGCACCACCAAGGATGACGGCGGACATGACCGGGACGTACATCCACAGTGGGATATTACGGCCGGCAACGAGATAATCGTCTAATGTTTCTGATTTTTGGTACCCCCAGTAGCCGATACCGATCATACCCACCATGTACAGTATGAGCAGACCAGTGTCAATGGGTGACACAACCATGGCATCACTATGCCACCTCCGATACTAATATATTGCTCTTATTGTCTGTTCAAGTTAATATATCGCGCATGTTTATCGGTGTGCATCCTACTGTGTGAGTATGACCGATCGTCTCGATAATCGAGAGTACGATTTGTTGCGGCTCATCGAAGCGCATGAGCCGATCGGAAGTATCCGTCTCGTCGATCAGCTCCACCAGCGCGGCTATTCGATCAAAGGACGAACTGTCCGTCTTCTCCTCTCGGAACTCGATGCGAATGGGTTTACAGAAAAGATACCGGGACAAGGCCGACGCTTGACCGAGAAAGGTCAGTCTGAGTTGCGCCATGGACACGTCAATGGTCGTCTCGAACAGGTTCGAGAGCGGATTGCCGTCCTGACAGGGCAAGTTACGTACGATCCGCTCGAGGATACCGGTGAGTTGGTCACTTCTGCTATCGATCTCCCGCGTTCGATGGTCGAAGATGCTTTTAACATGCTGACCACGGTCGAATCCCTCCCGATTGGACCCGTTCCTGTTGCCATTGAGGAGAACCCGAACGAAAATCAAAGCGAGGATATCGTTCGCCTGTTCTTTCCGTCTAGTATCACCCTCGACGGTGTATTGCTTTCACGAGGTATCAACAGCCAATTGCAGGTCGCCGGAATTGTCGAATACCATCCCGACCCAGCACCTGAACAGTTCGCTCACGAGGGAACAATCAAGAGCGATCACGGTGGCGCAATTCTCCGATACACGGATGCTGTCAGTGGAGAAGGGTCCACCGTCGACATCGCAGATCTACTCATCGAAGCGAAGAGGCCGTCGATTCGTCCATTACTCGACGGAGAGGACTCCGGCTTGTTCATCGTGGATAATCGGGAGTTTCCCTTGATCCGATACGAAGAAGCGTTTGATCTCGCTGCGGCAACCAGAGCACACCTCGGCGGGGTCATCGACCTCCGCAAGCCACGGGAGAACGGTCCCTTCCCATGCGGACAACCGGGATGGAATTTCGCCTCGTTAACGTACGGAGCGATCGGTGAACTCGCGATTTCACTTCTTGCCGGAGAAGGATATAGTGAGTCGTGGACGACGCTCCAGGGATTGAAAGAACGGTCGGCGTTTCGACCTGTTGCTACCGTCCTCGCTCACAAGGATTGGTGAAAGCTATTCTGCAAATTGCCGTTCGAGGAGGGTTACGGCGAGGAATGCTGCAAGCGTCTGTGTCGATTCGGTCGGATCATACCGTGGCGAGACCTCCATCAAGTCAGCACCGCCAACCGCATTATGCGTTCCCAGCACTTCCATTACTCGTACTGCTTGGTGCGCACTCAATCCATCGGGTTCTGGAGTACCCGTCCCCGGCGCAATACTTGGGTCCACGCCATCAATGTCAAAGGTAACGTAAACGGCGTCTGTGTCAGCCGCCGCGGCTTCGACTGCATCGACAACCACATCGGTGATACCGCGGTCGTGAACATCGCGCATCGTAAAGAGGTTGAGTCCGGTCTCATCGGCGAATTCGAAGAAATTCGGGCTCTCATACCCGCGAATACCAACCTGACTAATATGAGCAAAATCGCTATACTGAGATTCAGCGATGAGTCGAGTACTCGACCCGTGATAATGCTTTCCGAATATCGTACTTTCGCCAGAGGTATCGGTATGCGCATCGATTTGGACCAATCCAACGGAGTCTGCGTTTGAGCCTTCAGCAAAGCCACAGAAGGCGGGATACGTACAGTAGTGGTCACCTCCCAACATCAGAGGAAATGCGTGTCCCGCGATTGTTGCAACGTGCGAACGGATGCTCTCTGCGGTCTGTTCGTAATCCATTGGGAAGACGGGAGCATCACCACAATCGGCGACCTGGAAATCGGAGAAGTCGACCTGCGCACCCGTGTTCATGTTTGTGAGCCCTCCTTTGTAATTTGATAGGTAGGCCCACCAAGCACTCGCACGACGGATCGCTTCAGGTCCGTAGCGAGCACCTGGTCGATTAGTGAGCGCTCCGTCATAGGGCACTCCAAGAACACCGACATCGATGTCGTCGAGATCATCGACGTCGCGTGATTCGCCCTTCAGAAACGTGTTTCGGCCCGCATACGCCATTTCTACGTCCGCACCGGCGTGCGTTGATCGAAACTCTGCTGCAGGATTCCGATTAGAATTGTTCATCGAAAACTCCCATTCTGATTGTCAGTTGTTGTGTGTTCGCATCCGGCCCAGGCATGGCAATGTATTGCCACCCTTCTATTATACACGTTTCGGTCAGATATTTGAGTTTAATCGGCAAAGAATTCTCATCGGTACCAAGGGAGGGCCTCTGAGTCAGACGTGCTCGTTGCGCGAACTTCTCCTCACATCATATTTTTCACCAATGCTGAACTGGCCGAATAGTATTCGATACAGAACTCGTTGCTTTCCTTCGGACGTTTGTCGGTCGGCCGCTGCGAGTCATTCTTCCGGTAAGTTTCCGGCACAAAGGTCCCGGACGGCCGCCTGTAAGATTTCGAGTCCTGTCGACGCATCAGCGAGATCGACGCACTCATCGTATGTGTGGGCCTGTGCGAGCGTACTCGGTCCCCACGTAATCGCCTCCATATCTGCATCGTTGATGAGATTTCGAACATCCGTAGAAGCGGTAATTCCCCAGGGATCCATCGGAACACCGGCTTTTTCTGCAGATTGCTCTCTAAATACACGAGCTACTGGGCTATCCCTGTCTATCGCGGCGGATTCGTATGTACGTGTCCGTTCCCAGGAGATGTTGCTTCCATTTTCCGCCTCTGCCGTTTCGACCAATTGACGAATCTCATCGTCTATCTGTTCGACCGATTCCGAGGGCAAGAACCGACGGTCGATCGTAATCGTGGCTTTCTCCGGAAGCACGTTTTCCTTCGTTCCGGCGTTGAATTTCGTTATTGTCGCATAGGCTTGTCCAACGAGTTCATCGCTTCGTTCACGGACTGTCGTATCGTACTCGGAAAGTGCGCTGAGGAAATCCTTCGCGTGGAGGACCGCATTCGAACCTTGATCTGGCCGACTAGCGTGGGACGGCTCTCCGTCGACAGTAAATTCATACCAGGCAAGTCCTTTCTCGCTCGTGGCAGTACGCATCTCGGTCGGTTCGAGGACGATACCGTAGTCGCCTGTATACCCCTGTTTTAAGAGCGTCTTCGTGCCCGGTTCTGCTGTTTCTTCGCCAATGGCCGCCTGGACGATAACCGATCCATCGAGGTCACCCGCTTCGAACTCCGGGTGTAAGTGAGCCGCAGTCAGCATCGCTACCGCAACTCCAGTTTTCATGTCCGTGGTTCCACGACCGTACAGCGTGTTCCCTTTTACTTCCGGCGAGTACGGAGGATGGTCCCACTGCTGTCGGTCTCCTGCTGGGACGACGTCTATATGGCCATTGAGTACGACCGTCGGATCACCGTTTCCCACTCGAGCGACCACCTGTGGTCGCTCGGGATAGGGGTCGGGAATCAACGACGCCTCGATTCCTCGCTCTTCGAACCACCCATAAATGAATTCAGCTACTGCAGCTTCGTTTCCGGGTGGGTTTTCACTTTCTCGTGAAACGAGCTCTTCGATGAGTGTCGTCAGTTTGTCGTTGGTTGAATTGCTCATTGAGTTCTGGAACTGATGGTGTTGTGTATTGTTTTCGGTACTATTGGTCTATTCTACTGGGTTGTTCAGACTGTGCTAACGAGAGGGCAGCATTACAGAGGGTGTTCGCTGCTTTGTAGGCGTCATCCCACGACGTGTACTCCGCTGGGGAATGACTCCGACCATTCTTACTTACAGCAAATACCATCGCGGTATCGCATACTGCAGCGGCGTGTGTCGCGTCATGTCCTGCCCCACTGATCATCCGTTTCGTCTCGTACCCTAACTCGGATGCCGCTTGTGACACTGCCTCGATACAACGGTCGGAAAACGTTACTGCGGGCGCTCGCATCCGCTCTTCGTGTCGATAGTCGACTCCTTCTCGAGACGCTGCGGCTTCTATTTCTTTGCGGACGCGCTGATAGGCTTCTTCCACGACTTCATCGGCTGGATCACGCACATCCCATGTGATCGTAACTTCCCCCGGGATAATGTTGATCGAATTCGGGGTTCCTTCGATGACGCCCGTCGTTCCGACGGTACGTTCTCCTAATGTCGATGGGAGCCGCCGGACAGCGGTGATGACATCCGCAGCCGCAACCAGTGCGTCCGAGCGATAGTTCATCGGCGTGGTTCCGGTGTGGTTGGCATCTCCCTCGAAAGTTACAGCCCCCCAAGTAAAGCCGACGATTCCGGTGACGATACCAACTGATAGATCCTCCCGGTCGAGTACCGGACCCTGCTCAATGTGGAGTTCCAGATAGGCTTCGTACTCCTCTGCTGGTTCAGCAGGTTCGTTGCCTCTATACCCAATTCGTTCCAGTTCATTTTCGAACCGATTTCCGTCGCTATCTGTCGTTTCATACGCGTCGGTCACGGATTGGGCTCCTGCCCAAACACCGCTTCCCATCATGGCTGGTTGGAATCGGGACCCCTCTTCGTTCGTCCAATTGACGATCTCGATGGGATGTTCAGTCTCGATACCATGCTCGTTGAGCGTTCGGATCAATTCTAGTGCTGCAACCGTCCCTAACGGGCCATCGTAGATGCCCCCGTTCGGCTGGGAATCTAAGTGCGATCCGACGAGAATCGGTTTGGCATCCGGATTTGTTCCATTCCGTCGCCCGAACATGTTTCCTATCTCGTCGATCCGGATGGCTAATCCCTCTTTTTTCATTTGGTCAGCAAACCAATCTCGGACATCACAATCGGCATCGGAGAGCGTCAGCCGATGTAATCCAGTGTCGCCCACAGCACCAATCTCCGCTTGCTCTTTCATTGCTGTAACAAACCGCTCTTTATCAATGTGAATCATCATCTTGTGACCTAAATCGTTATTTCCCTATACTGGATCAGCGCGTGGGGTTGATTCGTCCTGCCAGACGTAATGACCGACGACGATGCAAATGAGCGCGGCGCCAATACCGATGAGAACCGAGGGAATTCCGAAGAATGGGCCCCCTAGTTCCCATCCGACACCCATGATTGTTCCCCCAATTATGGAGCTGACGATCGCCCGCCCACTAAGGCCGCGCCAGTAGAGGGCGACGTAAATCGGAATGAGGAAGGCGCTCGTCAGGAGAATCGCCCGGAATTCGTATAGGGTGATAATGGTCCCTGGGGGGTTCATCGCAACCGCTGTCGCCGTGAATCCCCAAAAGATGGTCGACAGACGTGATACGCTTAGCAATTTCTCGTCCGAAGCGTTCGGTCTAAAATACGAATAGAGATCGTGCGCTGTGGTGATCCCTGCCGAATGGAGACGCGTATCCGTTGTCGAGAGAATCGCGCTCATAACTGCCAAAATGATCACGATACCGACCCCCGTCGGGAGGTATTCTGTGATCAGGACGGGGAAAGCCTTATCGACGTTATCCACACCGAGTCCGCTCCCATTGAGTGCGACAGTCGTCGCTCCTCCGAGGAGGACGAGCGCCGCATAGAAGACCGAGAGGATCACTCCCGATGCAGCAAGATGGAACTTTGCGGTTTTGATGTCCCTCGTCGCATTGATGCGGATGATGTAGTTCTGTCCCGTGAAAATCGTCCCGAAGAACGCGATAAGCGACCCGACAAGGCCGATGAGGGTGTAGGCTCCTGCACCGAGTGGGGCGACGTTGCCCGTGCCCATCGTCGCAAACTCGGTATTGATTGCGGTCAACCCACCCTGTGTGACCGTCATATACACGAGCGCCGCGAGTACCGTTGCGACCATGACGGTTCCTTGGAGAAGGTCCGTCCAGGCGACGCTTACCATTCCACCGAGAACGGTATAGACGATGAATACGAACCCGATAACCCAAATCATGTATTTGTACGGCACCCCGGTGATGGTCGTCACGAGGAGGCTTGCTCCGACGAGTTGCATGATGAGATAGATCCATGCGTTAGCGAGCAGGGGAACTGCCGTGACTGGTCTCGCCCACTCTCGACCCGTAATATTAGCGACAATATCCGGGAAGGTGATTTCATCGAGTGCCCGGACCCGATGAACGACGAAATAG
>NZ_MEIH01000022.1:0-21062 GCF_001723155.1 Haladaptatus sp. W1 | reverse complement strand
TATCGAGTGACCGCGCTGTCGTCCTGACGGGCGTGGTGGATTCGCGGGTCATTGCCCTCTTCGTCCGTTTTTTCCCGGAGGGGAGTTATATAACTTCCCTCGCCCTCGACTGACGCTAACCTGGACTTCGGGGGCCGATACTTCCATACGACTGCCGACTGTAGCCGGGCGTGACGATGCCTGCAAGACAAGCTGACACGACGTGGCAAGGAGGAAAGGACGGAAGCGGCGACTTCGAAACGGAGAGCGGCCAGATAGAGGGAACGTTCCGGTTCCCGACCCGCTTCGAGGACGAACCCGGAACGAACCCCGAGGAACTCATCGGCGCGGCCCACTCCGGCTGTTTCTCGATGCAACTGACGGCGTTCCTCGAAGAGGAGGGCTACACGCCGGACAGCCTCCAGACGGAGGCGGACGTGCACCTCAAACCAGCGGACGGGGGCGGCTTCGAGATTCCGCGCATCGACCTGACGCTGACGGCGGAGATTCCCGACATCGACGAGGAGACGTTCGACGACCTCGCGCAGAACGCCAAGGAAAACTGCCCGGTTTCGAAGGCGCTCGCCGGACCGGACATCACGCTTGACGCGACGCTGAAGAGCTAACGACCGCGACCCGTTTTTCGGCGACGTCGGTGAAGCCGTCGTGTTTCCGCCGATGAGCGATTCCATAGGAAATTTAACACTCCGCGCAAACGGTGCAGTCATGGTACACTGCCCCGACTGCGATGCGACCCTCGAAACGGAGTCGGACGTCGATTTCGTGGAGATGGACGCCACGACTGGCTTTTTCGCGGCCTCCAAACGGTTCTACGTCGTGAACTGCGCCGACTGTGGTGCGACTATCGGAAGCGGCGTCGCTGGTGCGAAGGCCGGTGGCGGTGCTTGAAAGAAAAAAGCTATAGGTTAGTTATCACAATTCGGGGGTATGGTACACTGCCCCGAATGTCAAGCGGAGCTCTCCGAAAAGTCCGATGTCGAATTCGTGGAGATGGACGCCACGACAGGTTTCTTCGCGGCCTCGAAACGGTTCTACTTGGTCGCCTGTAATGAATGTGGCGCGGCCATCGGCGGCGGGGTCGCGGGCGCGAAGGCCTGAGCCGGTCGATTTGCTGGTTTTCCTTCACTCCGACCGATTGTGACCGTCATTTCGACATCTCACACCACGTTGGTATGACCCATTGGTAATGCTGGTCAGATTGAACAATCATACTGTACAGTCATACTTGGTAGTAGTACTTATGGGGCCAATCGTTCGATTCGCGCTTCTCGTTCCCTCCCTGTCTACTGATGGGACGAAGAAAGCGGACGCCCGACCTCGACGAGCGAAAAAATCAGTTCGTATTCACAACCAAACGCTATGATGCCGCATCCCGAAGGCAACCCCATGGGAGACGACCGAACGCCGATCACGGTGGTAACGGGCTGTCTCGGGGCGGGCAAAACGACGCTGATAAATCACGTCCTCCGCGACCCGGGGGACCGACAGGTCGCGGTCGTGGTCAACGACGTGGGCGAGATGAACGTCGATACCGAGCTGATACAGGGGGAAACCGACGACGTAATTGACCTCTCCAACGGCTGTATCTGTTGTCAGCTACAGGACGACCTCCGCTCGACCCTTTCCAGACTCGACGATCGCGAGTTCGACTGCCTCCTCATCGAAGCGTCGGGCGTGAGCGAACCCATCCCGCTTGCGCGGACGCTGCTCGGGATGGACGACGAAACGCCCGACCCGACCGAGAAGTACCGACTCGATACCTTGTGGTCGTAGGAGAGCACGATGACGCCGTTGTCGACCCTGCTGCTGTCTTGATGGGGAAGTACTTCGTCGATGCCGAGCGATTCCACGCTCGCATCCTCCAGCAGTCCGCGGTCCGAAAGCGCACGCAACAGCTCCCCACCGGTCGCTCGAACCGCCTTGCGGGCGACTGCCGGTGATTCGTGTTCCTTTGCGATCGAATTGAGCCGCTCCTTGGTCGGCGTCAGGTCGGGCTCCGCCGACGTGACGTTCGAAATCAGCGGCAGGACAGCGAGCGATGCGGCGAGTCCCCCCGATGAACGGAGGAATCCACGTCGCTTCGTCTCCGTCTCGCGCGCCGATTCGTGAACGTCTCGGAGCACATCGCTTCGTCTGATATCGTCGTCGGAATCTCGTTGCATCGCAACTCCAGATGGATACTGCACCGATATAAATTCATAGCCTAGATATTTTTATTTTAGTATTTTTCTAGTTATTATATATTCCGAGTTGTATCAACCGCTCGCCGACGTAGCGCTCGATTCTAGCGAAGGTACCGTCCAGAAATCCCGGATGAGTTCGAAGAAAGAATAGCGACCGATTCGATAGCCGACGGTTATTTGTCCGTCAGCAGGTAGCGGAGGATGTCACCGTAGGCCGGTCGGGTGACTAGTACACCGATGAGCACGCCGAGGATGGTGATGATGGCGAACCCTTGCAGGTCGCCGAGTCCGAGCACCGCCAACGGACTCATGGCGATGATGGTCGTCGCGGCGGCGGCCCCGATGACCCAGAACGCCTTGCGGAAGCGCGACTGGAAGACGCGCGAGGAGTTGACGTCCCCTTCGCTCATCACCTCGTCGGCGATGATGATGAGGTCGTCCACCCCGGTCCCGATGACCGCGATGAACCCGGCGATGTGCGAGAGGTCGAGCGGGAGTTTCACCGCGGCGGCGAAGCCGAGCAGGATGAACACCTCGGAGAGGGCAGTCAGAATCATCGGCAGCGCGACCTCGCGCTTTCCGTAGCGGAGGAAGACGACGCCGCTGACCGCGAACACGGCCGCGATACCGGCGATGAGGGAATCGACTTTGAACTGGCTCGCGAGACTCGGCTGGAGGTAGGTCGTGGTCCCCTCCTGCGTGTCGAGTGCCGCCGGGAGTGCACCCGCTTGCAGGTTGATCTGCAGACGGCGCGCCTCGGAGGCGTTGGAAGCGGTAATCCTGAACGTCGGGTTGTTTTTGAATTCGCCGCTTTTGACGGACGGGGCGAGGCCCTCCCCCATTCCCGCACCGTAGACTACGCGGCCGTCCGTGAGCGTGTAGAGGCAGTATCCCGCCTTGTCGGCGGACTGTTGCGGATAGTTACAGGCGAGGATACCCTGCGAACTCGTGAAGCCCTTCTCGTTCATCACGCGGACGAACTTGTTCGCGGACTCGTCGGAGAGCGAAACGGAGACGCCCCACCGATTATCGGTACCGGCTTGTTGTGCGGGTCCGACGTTGGAGATTCCCTGCTGGGTGAACAGCGTCGTGTTCGCCTGCGTCCCGTTGCCGGTCGGGTAGTGAGCGACGATAGAGACCTTCCCGCGCTTCGTGACCAGACTCTCCATCTGGGACTGGTTGGCGTTTGGCATCTCGATTTGGATGAAATGCTTGCCGTTCGCCGCCGTGACCTGCTGGACGCGACCCCCGGCGAGTCCCGCCTTGGATATTTTATCGCTCAGCGTGCGAACGATATCGTCGCGCGTCTGTGCGGTCACGCCTTCGCGGACGGTTTCGTACTCGATGTTCTCGCCGTCCAGCGCCGACTTGACCTGTTCGGTGGTCACGTTGTCCGAGAAGACCTCGACGGTGCTCTGGGTTTTCGTGGTTCGAATCGCCACGTCGGACTGACTGACGCTGGGAATGTCCCCGGCGACGGCCTTCTGGATGTCCGTTCGGGACGTTCCGTTCGGTGCGCTCACTTGCTCGGCCGTGACGCCGTTGACGGGCGCGCGAATTCGCGTCCCGCCCGCCAGTTCGAGACCGTACTTCAGATTGGTCGGGCCGGAACTGGACGCGGCGAGGTTGGCGTTTCCGCCGCTTCCGCCCTGCGGGACGAACAGCGCGAAGGCGCTTCCGAGCAGGAGGACGAGAAGCAGGCCGACACGCCATTGGTCGCGCATGCTCATCGTCCCACCCCCTCGTACTTGTACCAGCGAAGGAGGCTCAGATTGAGCATGTACGTGTTCATCAGGTCGGTCGCCAGTCCCATCACGAGGACGGTACCGATGGCCGTGAGCAGACCGATTTGGAAGATGAACGCCACGATGGTCATCACCGCCATCGCGGCGAGCGACGTGACGGTCATCGTCACACCCGTCCGCATCGCGCGGTAGGTGCTCTCGTAGAAGCCGCCGGACCGCCGGAGGACGTGGTTGTTGAGCAGGATGTCCGAGTCCACGCTATACCCGATGAGCATCAGGAGCGCGGCCACGGTCCCCAGCGAGAGCGGAATGCCGAGAAGGTTCATCAGCGCGACCGGAATCACTATGTCGCTGAACGCGGAGAGCACGACCGCGATGGAGGGAACGAACGACCGGAACATGAGGAAGACGATGATGCTCATGCCGACGAACGCCGCGACGATGCCGTAGAGTGCGAGTTGTTGGGCGCTCGACCCGAAACTCGCCGACGTACTCTGAATGGAGAGCACGTCGTACCCGAGGTCCTCCGCTTGCGACGTGAGAGAGTTCGTATCAGTGTCTTGGAACGTGACAATATAGACGTTGTTCGAAGACTGCGCCGGAGTCACCGACGCGACCTCGGAATCGAACGAGGTTTTGACTTGATGTTGCGATGCAGTCGTCTGAATTCTCATTTCGGTTCCGCCCGTAAAATCGATACCCGGTGTCACTGGTGCGCCGGTGGCGGCATACCAACCGGCGATGACAAGCAACGCCAGCACGAGAATAGCGAGGGAACCCCCGCGAGTTGCCGATTCGAGTACCGGGTGTAATCGACCTCCGGTACTTGAAACTCTACCATATCCGTTGGGTGCGGTGCGACCCTGAATAAGCCTTCTTAATTACTACGGCCGAAGAGGTCACGCGAAACCGAAGGAAGGGCGGCAAAAATCGGACGAAGGCATAATTATCCTCGGACCCTATCCTCCACTATGTCGGTGGAAAAGACGAACGCAGCGAACGACTCGGCGACGAAGGTCGTCGTCTCGTATCCCGAGGACCTGAGCAACTGGGGTCGGTTTCAGGTCGGAACGAGGTATTTCAAAGCGTACCTCCGGAAGACCAAGGGTCAACTCCACGAGGGAGACACGTGGAACGAGTTCCTCGACGTGGGGTGTTGTGGAAACACGCTCGACGTACCGCTCCGCGTCGAGCGCATCGAAGGCGGTGATCGAATGGGACCCGAGACGGACATCGAATACGAGGTGCGGGAGGCCTGTGGGATTCAGGGCGGCTGGCAGGTACAGAGCGCGGACGGACCGAACGAAGTGTAGAACCGTTCGCCGAGCAGTCAGAACTGTTCGTCGAGAAACGCCTCGACGCGCTCGCGCGTGGGGGCCGTTCGCGCCCCGGACGCCATCGAAGTCAGCGCGCCGCAAGCGTTGGCGAACTCCAGCGCTTGTTCGTAGTCGTGCGAATCGAGCAGAGTGGTGATGAACCCGGCCGCGAAAGCGTCGCCAGCGCCGGTCGAATCGACCGATTCGACGACGAACCCGGGATGGGTGTAAACGCCGTCGGTCGTATCGACCCGCGCGCCCTTGCGTCCGTGCTTGATGACGACGACCCGGCCGTGTAGCTCCGACGACGGGTGTTCCAAATCGCTGTCCAAAATGGTCGCCGCTTCGCGGTCGTTCAGGAAGACGATATCCGAGTAGGCCAACGCCCGCGAGAAGTCCCGTTCGCCGAGACGACGGCCGGGGTCGAAGCTCACGGACATGTCCGCCTCGGTGGCGATTCGAGCGAGTTCGGCCGCCGTGTCCGGGCGCTGGCTGGTCAGGTGGAGGTGTTCCGCCGACCTGACGTACTCGGAGTCGATGTCCTCGGGCGAGATGATTTCGTTCGCCCCCTCGTTTCCGAGCACCATCACCTCGCCGCGTTCGTCCACGATGAGGTACTTCGTCGTGGTCTCGACACCCGCGACTTCGATGACGTGCGTGCAGTCCACCCCGACGCTCGTGAGTTCGTTTCGAACCAGCAAGCCGTGTTCGTCGGAGCCGATGCTCCCGACCAGCCCGGTCGAGACGTCCATCCCCGCGAGGGCGGCGGCGACGTTCGCGGCACTGCCGCCGCCAGAGCGCCGCTGTGAGGAGATACGGGCTTCGCCGTCGGGGTCGGGAAGGGCGTCCACTCTGAGCGTCACGTCCCAGTTGATGTGGCCCGCGGTTACGACTCGAACCATAGCACACTCCTAAAGCGGTTCGTGGACGGCATATCCCTCTTGTTACCCCGTAGTAGTAAAAAATCCTGACGACTTCCTCCGTGGCCGGGAACGTGACGACTCACGGGGAGTATCGTAGAAGTCTATCGATTTCCCGTTCCGGAATCGAAACGCGTCGTGGCCCCTCGATGGAGAACAGTCCAGTTGGCTACGAGAATCCCTCTCAGCCCGTGACCGCGAACAGGATGAGGTTGTGCGCGCCCGGCCCCAGTCCGACCGCCGCGACGACGCCGAGCAGGAGGTAGCCCTCGGTCGGTTCGCTGGAGACGTAATCCGCGAACAGCAGGACGACGAACTCCGCGATGGCGAGTTTCACGACGACGAACAGCCACCCGACGCCGAAGGAGTCCGCCGTCGGGAGCGAGTGGGCGATTTCGAGGATGGCTTGCGAGAGCGGCGTGCGCTCGCCGAAGCCGAGCACGTCGATACCGACCGCGGTCGAGACGGAATCCAAGGCGTGGGCGAACAGCGTGAGGACGCCGACCGCTCCCGTGATGATGGCGACGTCGGGATAGAAGAACTGGGTCGCCGCCCAGAGGAGTCCGGTCAGAATCACCGCGACGACGAGCGCCACGAACGGCCAGAACAGGCGGAGACTGTCGTGCTGGACGCCGTACCAGAGTGCGACGAGGAGGACGACCGCGACGCCCACGAGTCCGGTACCGGCGAGCACACGGGGAACGGGGGCTCGGAGACGATAAATCGAGAGCAACCAGACGGCCCCGGCTACCGCGAACGTCGTGAGATAGACGGCAGGAGTGCCGAATAGCGGTAGGAGGGCGTCAGGAATCGGCGACCCCGGCAGTTGATACAGCGCGTTCAGTCCCGCACCGACGACCATCCACGGCGCGAGCGACACGACGGTCCGCTCCGAGATGGTCGGTTCCGCACGCCAGAGCAGCCATATAACGACACCGACCGCCAGCAAAAGCGGGAGAAGATACGAGATGGGGGGAAGCGCGAACCCGTCCGGCAGTACCATACACCGACACGCGAACGGAGGTAGGGAAAGGTTTGCGGTCTGTGTGCTCCCCTCGTGCCGACGGCGACGGTGAGCGCACCGCGCTACGAATCCCCGTCCGCGGTATCGTCATCGGGCGACTGCATCCGGTCGAGAAAGGTTTCCAACCGCGGAGACCCGATGTATCGGACTTCGTTTTCCCCTTCGTCGTACCCGATGAGGCCGTGGTCCTGTAGTTTCGGAAGGTGGATGTGATGCAGTCGTTGGCGCACCCGCTTTTCGGAGGGGTCGTCTCCGGTCTCCTTCGACTGGAGAACGTCGACGAGTTCGACGACCGGGCACCGGTCTTCGGGGATGGACGACAGGTAGGAGAGAATCCGGCGCCGATACGGTTCGGCCGTGATGCCCATGATATCGTCCACCGACAGCGCGGAACGTCGCCGAGAGTCAGTGTTCACCATCGTGTATCTATGTCTACGCTAGCGGACAGTTTCTGTTCAAGGGTCTGCTTGTTCGAACGGGACGTTTATAAGAAGCCCCGGTCGTGACAGGTCACTCACGCTTGTCGCCGTCGTCCGCTCCCAAAAGCGTCTGTTCGAGGAGGGATTCGTTTCCGCGTCGAATCCGCTCGGACAACGCCTGTTGGCTGATGTCTAGTTCCGTCGCCAACTCGTCGAGGGTCACGCGACTCGGCGTAGAGAAATATCCCCGTTGGAGTGCGAGGAGCAACGTCTCCCGTTGTTCCTCGGTCAGCGATAGGGCCGGTCGACTTTTCCCCACTTCCCTGAGCGTATAGATTCGACCGAGGGTGTACTTGACGTCGTTTTCGAGGCTGTAGTTGTGGAACTCGGAGAGGTCGTCGTACGACGGGAAGAGCAGTTCGAACGACCAGTCCTCGTCGTCGTAGCCTTCCGCGGTTCTGATGATGCTGTTCGTCTCCTGTAGCCCTTCGAGAAAGGCTTCGTCGGGAATCTCCCAATCCATTAGATAGAGAACGCGGTCGTCCACGCGGTCGAGTTCCGTGAGGTCGTTGACGTACGGGCCGTCACGCACTCGCGCTTTGAAGTCCGACAGGTCGTCCCCCCACGCCCAGAAAACCGGAACGACGCGCGGGCCGACCGGAACGACCCGCTCGAACTCGATGTGGATGTCCGTCCCCGTAGTGAGGAGGTCTCCCAACGGGAAGTTATTCGACTGAAGGGTGAGTTCTGCAACGACAGCCATGATACCCTCCCCCCTAGCACTGCTACCGGCTTAACGACTCGGTGGAATCCGTTCCGGTCGATGGTGCTCCGCCCGTAGAGAAGAGCATCGCTTCGGATGAATCGGTCACGTCAGGACCGTTCGTCCCACGGTTCGCCGTTCTGTTGGTCTCCGAACAGCTCGCGCATCAGCGTCACGATGCTCTCCGGGGGGAACTGTCCGCGTTCGGTGACGATGGCGTCCACGTACCGCGGCGGCGTCACGTCGAACGCCGGGTTCTCGACGCGCACGTCGCCCACCGCCTCGCGTTCCGCGTCGGGGAGGACTTCCCGCTCGTCTCGCATCTCGATTTCGACGGTGTGGCCCGTCATCGTCCCCGGATGGAGTTTCAGCGTCTGTGCGGCGACCATGATGGGAACGCCGCGTTCGCGGGCGTTGACGGCCAATCCAGACGTGCCGACCTTGTTGATGACGCTCCCATCGGCGGCGATGGAGTCCGCGCCGACGAGCACGTGGTCCGCGTCGTTCAGATACCGTCGGGCCGCGTTGTCCACGATGAGGGTAACGGGAACGCCCCAGTCGCGCAGTTGGCGGGCGGTGATGTGGCCCTGCTTCCGTGGCCGGGTTTCCTTCACGATGGCGCGTATCTCCTTGCCGTCGTTCAGCGCGTGGCGGACGCAAGAGAGCGCGTCAGTCGAGTGACAATGGGTCATGATGGTGTCGCCGTCGCGGAGGCGATTCGCGCCGATTTGCCCGAGGTTGTCCTGCGCTTGGTCGAGTTCCCGCCGGAACTCCACGACGGTCGCTACGACGCTGTCCCGCAGTTCCGCCACAGTGTCCCCCTCCATCCCCTGCAGGACGTAGCGAAGGGCGTTCGGGAGGCTCACCGCGGTCGGCCGGGTCTCGTGGAGTCGCCGAGCAGCGGCGCGAATCTCCGCCCGGAACTCCTCTGCGGTGTCGGCCTCGCTGGCTTGCGCCTGCTCGCCGATGGCCGCGGCCGCCGCGTCGGCGATGGCCGCCGCGCCGCGAATCTCCATCTCGGCGATGTCGTCCGCGACGGCGGCGACGGCGGGCGTGATAGCAGGGTCGTTCATGTGGATGCCTACGACTATCGGAGTGAAAAAGATAGTCCGGCGGAAATTCTACGGTGGCGGCAGTTGCACGGGAAACATGGACCTCGACACGCCGATAGCCGCCTCGGAGTCGGTGATGCGCGTCGCCGAACTCGTCGCCGCCTATCTGCTCGTCGGCCTGTTCGTCGTCGGCCTCCTCGATTTCGGCTTCCTCGCGCTCTCTTTTCTCCAGGCCGGTCGTGCGACCGACCCGCGAAGCCTCATCGAACTGGTCGACATCGTGCTGCTGTTGTTCATCGTCGCCGAAATCTATCGGACGGTCATCGCCTACGTGGAGTCCGAGGGCGAAGTCGGCGTCGTGCGAGCGACGGTTTACGCGGGCATCATCGCGCTGGTCCGCAAGGCAATCACGTTCCAAATCGACGGCTATTCGTCGGTCACGAACGCCGCCATCGCCGCCGGGTCGTACACGCTGTTGCTCGTCGGACTCGGGACGGTGCTGTGGGTCGTGTCCCGACGATAGCGGGATTTTTACCGGGGCGGGCCATCCACCCCGCTATGAACGAATCAGAACTCGCTGCAAAAATCGACCACACGGTGTTGGGACCGGAGACGACCCTCGCGGACGTGGAGGCCGTACTGGATGACGCCGAGGAGTACGGAATGAACGCCTGCATCCCGCCGTGTTACGTCGCGGAGGCCGCCGAGTACGCCCCGGACGTGACGCTCGCAACCGTCGTCGGGTTCCCGCACGGCCAGCACGCGACCGACGCCAAGCGCGACGAAGCGGTCGGCGCGTGGGACGACGGCGCGGACGAACTAGATATGGTCATCAACGTCGGGCGACTGACGGCGGGCGACCACGACGCGGTACGGGCGGATATCGAGGAAGTCGTCGCCGCCGTCCCGATTCCGGTGAAGGTCATCATCGAGACGGCGCTCCTCACCGACGAGGAGAAACACGATGCCTGCCGATTGGCGAAGGAGGCGGACGCGGCGTTCGTCAAGACTTCCACGGGGTTCGCTGACGGCGGCGCGGAAGTCGAGGACGTGGAACTGATGGCCGAGTACCTCCCCGTCAAAGCGAGCGGCGGCATCGGCGATTACGAAAAAGCGAAGGCGATGCTCGACGCCGGTGCCGAGCGCATCGGCGCGAGCAGCGGCGTCGAAATCGTCGAGGATTTCCGCGGATAGGGTCCGCGGGAGGTCACCCGCGGGACGTCTCTTTTCAGTCGTCGTCGCTCGGTTGCGGACTCGGCGTACCCTGTCGTGCGCTGCTCATCCACCCGTCGATGTGTTCGGCGACGTAATCCCGTCCGCCCCACCCGAACGCCACGCCAGCGCCGATTGCGATGGCGGCCGCGAAGCCCCACGCGAGGGCGCGAGCGAACAGGTAGAGGATGCCGACGTCGATTCCCATCGTGTCGAGGCCGATGACGATGGCGGTGAAGTACAGGAACAGGCGGGTCCCCGTCGCGAACCAATTGGTGTAGTCGGTGTGAGTCGCCGCGCGGGTTCGCATGATGGCGTCGCCGATGAAGTCGGCCACGACGAATCCCAGAATGATGACTAAGAGTCCCGCGATAAGCGCTGGCAGGTACGAAACCGCCGTTGCAACCCACAACGAGAGCCTCGGAATGGCGAGTACGTTCGCCGCCGCGAGGATCGCCAACGCGTAGACGAACCATGCGGCGAGTTTGCCGAACGCGCCGGATACCGCACTCTCCGTTCCGCCGAGCATCCGACCCAGTGGCGTATCGAGTACCATTCTGTCGAGTTCGATTCTATCCGCGAGTCTGCGGACGACGGCCGCTGCGCCGCGTCCGATGACCCAGCCGATGAGCAGGATAACGACCGCGCCGACGAGGCGCGGAATCAATGCGACGAACCCAGCTATGGGGTCCTGAAGCCATCCGGGAAGACCACCCGCTTGTAAGACGATGTCGTATTGTGTCATAGTTCGTTTTCTCCCCACGCGGTCGCGTGGTTCATCCATTGATGGGACCACAGCCAGTTTGTTGTTGGCCGCCTAAACAGCGGGGAAAGCGAGTAACGGCGAATGAATTCGGATATGTTTCGCACCCGTTACTGTCCGAGAGAAGGAAAATATTTCGAGGAGATGGCAGAAATAGTACAACCGAAACGAAAACAAAAGGCTCCGTAAAAGTCATCTTTCGCCCCGAATTCAGCCCCGTCCGGGTTCGAGGATACGAACCATTACCGTCAACTTCGGGACCGTTGACAGGATTCGTCGGGGACTCACTCCTCTCGGAGCGCGTACAGCATCGGCGCGTTGTCGCTCGAATCGGTGGCGGCGAACAGCGTCCCGTCCGCGACGGCGAAGGCGTCCCGAACCCGTCCGTCGAGACGGAGTTTCCACCGCTTTGCGCCGAACCGGGTGTCGCCGACGCCGGACCCCCCGTTCGTTTTGATGCCGTACACGGCCCCGCTTCCGTCACCGACGTAAACGGTATCCCCCGCGACCGCCGGTGAACATGAACTGATGTCCGACAGTCCGAACGACCAGCGGGACTCCCCGGAGTCGGCGTCGATGGCGTGAAGTTTGTCGCCCGTGACGCCGAAGACCGTCCCCTCGGCGATAGCGAGATGCGTGGAGACGTTGCCACCGCGCTCCGTCTTCCACCTCGTGCCGCCCGCCCCCGCGTTGGTGTCGAGACAGAACACCTGTCCCTTGATTCCGGGGACGTAGAGCGACTGCTGGACGAGTGTCGGCGCGGCAGTGATGATACTCGGGAGTTTCCGCCGCCACATCCGGCCGCCGTTCGTGGCCGAAAAGGCGTACACCTCCCCCCAGTACGTCGTGGCGAACAGCGTGCGGTCGTGTGCCACCGCCAGCGGCGCGTCTATCTCCCCGTACACCTGTTGTCGCCAGCGCTCCTCGTTTTCCTCCAAGTCGAAGCAGTGAATCCAGCCGTCGCTCGTCCCGACGAACAACGACTCGCCGTCGGAATCGAGCCGCGGTGAACCGGAGACGTAGCCCGTGGTCTCGAACATCAGTTGTTTCGTTCCCGATTTCACGTCCACCGCCGTCACCGATTCGTCGGGGCCGCTCACGTAGGCGGTTCCGTCCCTGACGGTCGGTGCCGACCAGATATTTCCGTCGCCCGGCGGTCGGTACTCCCAGCGTTGCGTTCCGTCCGCCGCGTCGTAGCAGACGAGCTTCTCCGCGTCCGGGACGAAGACCCGGTCGTCGGCGGCGACCGGCGGCCCGGTGGTCATCCCGAGGCGCGTCTTCCACGCTATTTTCGGGGTTGAACGCGGGCCGTGGCCCTTCGGGTTGTAGCCGGTGTTCACCCCGTCGTGTCCGGCCGTCGGCCAGTCGGGTCGGTCCCCCGCCGCGTAGGCGGCGTCGTCCGACTGCGATTCGGTGGCCGCACAACCAGCGGTCGCGGTGATGGTCGCGGTAGTGCCGAGGGCGGCGAGAAAATTCCGACGTGATGGAGAGCGCATTACACCCGCTTTCCAATAGGAAATAATAAGCTTTCTTCACGATTCGTCGCGCGCTTCTCGCACGGTTTGGCACACAACCGTCGCCCTTTTGCCCGCGTAGCCGAAATCGAGGAGTGAATGGCCCGGTATCACATAGAAACGTACGGCTGTACCTCGAATCGCGGCGAGAGTCGCCAGATAGAGTGCGCACTGCGCGACGCTGGCCACTACCGCGTCGAGGGTCCCGAGCAGGCCGACGTTGCGATAATGAACACATGTACTGTCGTGGAGAAGACGGAGCGGAACATGGTTCGCCGGGCGAAAGAACTGCAATCGGAGACGGCGGACCTCATCATCACGGGGTGTATGGCGCTCGCACAGGGTGACGAGTTCCGAACCGAGAACGTGGACGCCCAAATCATGCACTGGGACGACGTTCCGACGGCGGTCACGAACGGCGAGTGTCCGACCCCCGGACCGGGCGTCGAACCCGTGCTGGACGGCGTGGTCGGCATCCTCCCCATCGCTCGCGGCTGTATGTCCGACTGCTCGTACTGCATCACGAAGCACGCGACGGGAAAAATCGACTCGCCCTCCGTCGAGGAGAACGTCGAAAAAGCCCGAGCGCTCGTTCACGCGGGCGCGAAAGAACTCAGGATTACGGGACAGGACACCGGCGTCTACGGCTGGGACCGCGGCGAGCGAAAACTCCACGTCCTGCTCGACCGCATCTGCAACGAAATCGAGGGTGACTTCCGGGTCCGCGTCGGCATGGCGAACCCGAAGGGCGTCCACGGCATCCGCGAGGAACTCGCGCAAGTGTTCGCCGAGAACGACGAACTGTACAACTTCATCCACGCGCCGGTCCAGTCCGGGTCGAACGACGTGCTCGGCGACATGCGCCGCCAGCACCAGGTCGAGGAGTACGTCGAAATCGTCGAGACGTTCGACGAGTACCTCGACTACTGGACGCTCTCGACGGACTTCATCGTCGGCTTCCCGACCGAAACCGACGACGACCACGAACAGAGCATGGCGCTCCTCCGCGAGACGCGCCCCGAGAAGCTGAACGTCACGCGATTCTCCAAGCGCCCGAACACCGACGCCGCGGAGATGAAGGGTCTCGGCGGCACCAAGAAAAAGGAGCGCTCCAAGGAGATGTCCGAACTCAAGATGGACATCGTGGGCGCGGCCTACGACGAGATGGTCGGCACCGAAAAGCGCGTCATGGTCGTCGAGGAGGGCACCGGCGATTCCGTCAAGTGCCGCGACGAGGCCTACCGCCAAATCATCGTCCAGAACGCCTCCGAGCACGGCATCGAACCCGGCGACTTCCTCGACGTGGAAGTCACCAGCCACCAGACCGTCTACGCGTTCGGAACGCCTGTCTGAGGCGTAGAGCTGTTCCGAAACGGGGTTTTTTCTCGAACTACGGATTTTGAGAGGGTTTCTTGCGATTCTAATTATCCACACCGGCGCGCGCTGGCGGGACGACGAGGACATCTCGTCCACGTCGTCTCCGCGAAGCGCGCGAGGTCTTCGTGAGTGACAACGGAACGAACGAATGGCTCGTCAGAGCTCCGCTCTGACGGTGGATGACTGAGCGGATGCGAAGCGAATCGGTTGGGGAGGGTGTGGCTGATGCGGTTGCTGTGCGGTTGCGGTTTCAGTGACGTCTGTCGTTGCAGTCACAGAAAAACCGCCACCATCTCGTCGCAAGCGGGCGGGGGTTTTCGAGGACTGCTCTCCGACAGCCACCCTCCGACAAAAGGAAAAATCAACTCCCCATCGCCATCATCATAGACAGAAAATATATACCCGAATACGTAAAATCCGTGACCGATGCCCTCCAACCGACGTCAACTCCTCGCCACGGTCGGCGCGCTGTCCGCCGGACTCGCGGGCTGTCTCAGCGAGAGTCCGACCGGAAGCGGAAGCGAATCGCCCACACCGACGGACGAGACGAACACATCGACGGCCGACACCACGGACGAATCGACGACCGGCGACGGCCCGCCCGACACGACCACCGCCGAAAACGCCTCGTTTTCCCTGCCGGAGTCGTCGGTGAAATCCCTCGGCGAGGTGCGCGTTGCCGTTGCAAACCCGACCGTCGGAAAGGCGATTACCTACGAGTCCATCATGGGTTCGGATGGGGTGCTACAGTCGGACGGAACGCAGTTCGTCGTCGCGGCGGTCCAGAGCCAACAGGGGAACGCGGTCGATGCCGGAGGCGACCCGGCGTACGACGCCTTCGAACTCGTCGTGGACGGCGAGGCGTATTCGACGGTCGAAATCGAGGACCGGACGACGGGCGCCTACACGAGTTCCCTCGCCGAACACGGTGACATCCGGTACGGCGCGCCGTACGCCGCTGGCGGGGCGGTCGGCTGGCTGGCGTTCGAACCGCCGTCGCCGCTCGACGCGAGCGAGGCCGCGATTCGCTGTCGGTACGGCGGCGAAACGGCGGAGTGGGAGCTTTCGGACGATGTGGTAGCGACGCTCGGCCGACCGGCGCCGACGTTCGAACTCGAATCGTTCGACGCGACGGTCGAGCAGTACAGCGTGGACCTGTCGTTCGTGGTAAAAAACGGCTCGGAAAACGACGGTCGATTCCTCGCCGCGCTCTACTGGCCGACGACCGGTATCGCCGACGACGACGAATCCACGATAATCGAGCGCTCCGTCGCGGCTGGCGAGCGCGTCGAGTGATCGGGGTCGTTCGACACGGAGTACACCGACGGCGTGGTGACGACCCGCCTCGGCGGGGCCGTCAGTGACGAAATCGAAGTCGACCTCGAAGAGTAAGACGCGGCACGATTCTCGAAACGGTCAGCCCGTCACTTCGTGACGTATATCGTTCCCGTCATGCCCGCGCTCTCGTACGGGGCGCTGTAGAACTCGTACGTTCCGGGGACGTCGAAGGTGTGGCTGTACTCGTACCCCGCGTCGTAGACCCTGCTCATGCCGCCGGTCGTACCGGTCCAACTCGCGTCGTGGGGCTGGTCCTCCACGACGATGTTGTTCCCGTCCGTCTCCCAGACGAACGTGACCTCGGTTCCCGCGGGGACGACGAGCGGGCGCTCCGTCCCGGGCGTGAACGTCCGGTCGCCGTCGGGACCGACCCGAACGGGGAGGTCGGCCGCCGTCGCGTGGTCTTCGGGAATCGTGGGTCCGCCGGTTTCGCTCCCCTTCCCACCGTCTTCGATTCCTTTCCTGTCGGGGTCGGTTCCCGTTCCGTCTTCGGTTCCGTTCGTACCTTTTCCGTCCTTCGTGACGGTGATGCTGCCGACCATGCCCGCCGCTCGGTGGGGGTTGCAGTAGTAGTCGTACGTGCCGGGCACGTCGAAGGTGTAGGTGTAGCGATAGCCCTCATTGTAGATTTTGGTGTCCGCGCCGGGCGTGCCGTTCCAGTCCGCGCCGTCGGGTTGGTCTTCCACGACGATGTTGTGGTTGTTCCCTTCCCACTTCCACGCGACCGTCGTTCCGGTGGTGATTTCGAGGTCGTCGGGATCGAACGTCAGGTCGCCGCCGGGACCGACGACGACGGTGACGTCGGCGGGCGAGTCGTCCGACTCCGACCCGGAGTTTCCGTCCGCCAAACAGCCGCCGAGAGAAGCACCGACGAGCACGGTACCCGTCGCTTTCAACATCGCTCGTCTGTCGAAGATGGAGGTCATAGCAGTACGCTCGAAACTACTAATTCGCGGTAGAAAAGACCGATACCCGATTCCCGAGGGATGAAAAGCGTGCGGAATGCTCTCACTCCGACAGTTCCTCACGGCGTTCCACGTCCTCCGGAATCGCCGTCTCCGCAAGCCGGTCGGCCTCGGTGTCCGATTTCCACTCGCCAAGTTCCTTCGGGTCGACGTGGATGAACACGTCGTCCACCTCCGGAATGTCCCGAATGGACCGGATGACGTCGGTTTCGATGTTGTGGGCTTCGATGAGTGTCCGGTCGCCCTCGACCTCGATGTGCATGCTCACGTCGATTTCGGGGCCGACGTAGTGGGCAACGACGTCGTGGACGCCCTCCACGTCGGGGTTCGAGAGCGCCCGCCGGACGATTGTCGCGCGGAGGTCTTCCGGCGGTGCCCGCCCGACCAGATAGTCCACGTTGTCGCGGACGATCTCCCACCCGGTGTAGAGGATGCCGAACGAGACGACTCCCGCCGCGAGCGGGTCGAGGATGGGCAGCCCGATTCGACCGCCGAGAACGCCGACCAGCGCCGCTCCGGCCGTCAAAATGTCGTTTCGGTTGTCCAGTCCGGCCGCGATTACGGCGGGCGAGTTAACCGCCTCTCCGATTCGCAAGCAGTAGCGGAAGAGGGCGTACTTGACGACGCCGCTCCCGACGAGGACGCCCACGGCGAGGTAGCTCGTCGTCGTCGTGATGTCCCCGGAGAGAATCGCACTCGCGGCTCGGTAGAGCACCAAGCCACCCGCCGCGAACACGCCGAGCGCGACGAACAATGAGACGAACGGCTCGATTCGCTCGTGACCGTGCGGGTGCTCGAAGTCCGGCGGTTGCGTCGTCAGGTACAGTCCCGCGAGGACGACGAGGCTGTAAATCGCGTCCGAGAGGCTGTTGATGGCCTCGGACCCGACCGCGAGGCTCCCGGTCTGAAACCAGACGCCACCCTTGGCGAGCGCTAAGAGGAGGTTCGCCGTGAGGATGACGGCACCCGCGGTCCGAATCGCCCCCGCCCGGTTCATCGTCCGTAGTTGGACCGCCCGCCGTATGGGTATATCGGCGGTCCCGAAAGACCTCGTTCAGTCCTCGAACGACACCGCCGAATCCGCGTCCGGAACGGTCGCGCCGTCCTGTTCGGCGAACGCGGCGTGGAGTTTGTCGTAGGTGTCTTCGAGTCCTTCCACGATGACCTTCGTGTCCGAGATAACGGGCATGAAGTTCGTGTCGCCGGTCCAGCGCGGGACGACGTGCGTGTGGAGGTGGTCGATGGAGCCACCGCTCCCCTCCCCGATGTTCAATCCGGCGTTGAAGCCGTCCGGCGAAAACGCCGCCTCCATCGCATCGAACGTCCGCTGTTTCATCCGGGCGTGCCCGAGGAGAACTTCCTCGCCGAGGTTCGCATAGTCGCTCGTGTGCTCGTCGGGGATAACCATCGCGTGTCCCGGATTGTACGGGTAGTTGTTCAGCATGACCACCGCGTGGTCGTTCCGCGCGACGACGAGGTGTTCCCGGTCGTCGTCCCGCTTCGGGAAGGCACAGAAGACACAGCCTTCGAAATCCTCGTCGGTGTCGCGTTCGACCCACTCCATCCGCCACGGTGCGAAGACCTGTTGCATACCCGCATGTCGTATGGCTCCGGTTTAGGTTTTCAGACTCGCGGCGCGGCCGCCGAAATCGGTTCGTCGCTGGTACGTCCGGGCGGGGACCTCGAACCCGCGCCAGCGTACCATATCGTCCGGTTTCCCGAATGAACGCTCCTCGCCGCACTTAAAAATGGACACGGACGGTTCTGATGTCCTCGATTCGTCGAGAAACGGGCGTTATGGCCCGTTTAACTCGTGCATAACCGTGTCGAAAGGGGGTCTTACCACGTCTCTCATCGCCGATTGACACCCTGTGACGGGGTTTCAGTCGAATGACGCGACAACAGTATCTTTTCAAACGATGGCTTCGGAGAGGGGCATAACGAATGTATCTCATCATCGTCGGTGCGGGCGACATCGGCTCGCAGCTCATCAGCATTGCGACACAGAACAGCAACGACGTGGTGGTAATCGAGAAGGACGCGGAACGGGCGGAACGCGCCTCGATGGAGTTCGACTGCCTCGTCCTCAACAACGACGCGACCATCCTCGATACGCTGGAGGAAGCGGGTGCCGAACGCGCGGACGCGCTCATCAGCACGACCGACCAGGACGCGACGAACATCATGGTCAGCCTGCTGGGACAGGAACTCGAAGTCCCGTCGCTCGTCTCGGTGGTGCACAATCCCGAACACATGAGCATCTTCCGCCAAATCGGCGTAAACGTCATCGAGAACCCCCAGCGACTCATCGCGGATTACCTCTATCGGGCCGTCAAACGCCCGTCCATCAAGGATTACATGAAGGTCGGCGACCGAGCAGAAGTGTTCGAAATCACGGTCGACTCCTACGCGCCCATCGCCGGACTCACCCTGTCCGCCGCGGCGGACGACGAGTTGTTCGACGAGGGGATGCTCGTCGTCGCAATCGAGCGGGACGACGAGGTTATCACCCCGCGCGGGAACACGGAGATTCGGGGTGGCGACCTCATCACCGTCTTCTCCGAGAAGGGGGCAACGCCGGAAGTGACCGACATCTTCGGTCACTACGAGGACCACGACTGACATGGTTCGACGGAAAACGGTCGCCGGAGTTCCGGCGCACCTCGCAACCATCCTTCGGGACGTGGGTGCGCTCGTACTGATGCAGGCGGCGATGATGACGTTCACCGTCGTCCTCGCGCTGGCGTTCGAAGAGTGGTACGCGGCGCTCGCGTTCCTGATCGCCGGAGGAATCACGGCCGCAGCCGGTGGCGCGGCGCGCATCGTCTTCGAGGACGCGCCTGACCCCGTGATGAAACACGGGATGGTCATCGCCGCCGGAGGCTGGTTCGCCACCGCGATTTTCGGGTCGTTGCCCCTGTTCTTCGCCGCGCATCTGACGCCGGTTTCGGTGATGAACACCTACGTCCCGTCCGGCGCGGCGTACGACCCGATTCGCGTCGGCGGCGCGACCACGATGTCCAGCCTCGCGTACTTCCAGAACCCGCTTCACGCCGTCTTCGAGAGCATGTCCGGGTGGACTGGGAGCGGACTGACGATGGCGGTGCACGAACCGACGCTTCCACGGGCGGTCCAGTGGTGGCGGTCGCTCATCCAATGGGTCGGCGGGGTCGGCGTCATCGTCCTCACGACGGCGATTCTCGCCCGGCCGGGGAGCGGGAGTTACGCGCTCTACCGGGCGGAAGCGCGCGAAGAGCGGATTCATCCGAGCATCATTCACACCGTCCAGACGGTGTGGCGTATCTTCCTGCTCTACACCGTACTCTCCGTGGCGGCGCTGTTCGTCGCCATCGTCGTCGCCAAGCCGCACCTCCCCCTGTTCGACGCGTTCTGGCAGGCGCTCAATCACGCCATGACGGGGCTTTCGACGGGTGGGTTCAGCGTCACGGACAACTCCATCCAGTCCTATCACTCACCGCTGGTCGAGGCGGTACTCCTGCCGATAATGGCGCTCGGTGCCATTGCCTTCCCGATTCACTACGTCATGCTCCACGATAGGGACCCGAAGCCGCTGGTTTCGGACACCCAGACGCGCTGGCTCTTCATCATCTTCGGTGCGGGTGTCGTCGTGCTCTCGGTCCAGAACATCGTCTCGTTGCCGTCCGCGAGCGCCGCCTTCCACCCCATCGGCTGGGCCGGACTCGAAGACATCGGCCTGTCGCCGCTGGCGGCGGACGCGGCCCGCGACTCCACGTTCCAGTTCGTGAGCGCGCTGACCTGCACGGGGTTTCAGTCGTCCAACATCGGTGACTGGGGACCGGGCGGGAAACTCATCGTCAGCGGCGCGATGGTGCTCGGCGGTGCCGCCGGAAGCACCGTCGGCGGCATCAAAATCATTCGCGGCTACATGATCAGCAAGGGGATTCAGTGGGAGTTCACCCGGGTGTTCCTCCCCTCCTCGGCGGTCATCAACACGCGAATCGGCGACCGGGTTCTCAAACGCGACCAGATGTTCGAGGAGTTCAGCGAGGCGGCCATCGTGAGCATGTTGTGGATAATCCTCCTCATCACCGGAAGCGTCCTTCTCGTCAACGTTGCTCCCGGATTCGGTTACGCGGATGCGCTGTTCGAGGTGGCGAGCGCCCAAGGAAACGTCGGCCTTTCGACCGGTATCGTCGGCCCGAAGATGTCGTCGTTTGGTGAGGGAATGCTCATCCTGAACATGTGGATCGGCCGCCTCGAAATAATCCCGGTGCTCGTATTCATTCGGTCGGCATTACTCGGTCTAAACCCCTGAACTGGTATATAAATAATTCGGCTGTTGTAGAGCGTTTCGCCCTCATTAACGATTCAGTGGCGTCTATAAACGAAATGGGACGCTCAGAACCCATAATCTGGTCAAATCGCAAGACTGCGGCCGAATAAACGGTTCGAACTCCCTCCAACAGAGAGGGGTTTTTATGCTCGTGTC
>NZ_MEIH01000021.1:0-16967 GCF_001723155.1 Haladaptatus sp. W1 | reverse complement strand
TACGCGCCGGGTCAAAGACCGCGGCGCGGAGAAAAACCGCGTGACGGTGAGCGACGTACAACGATTCGCCCGCGAACTGGCGTCGATTCTAGCGAGGAGGCGAACGCGTAACCATGGCCTTCCGCCGCTTTCCCACCCACCGTGAGCCGCGGCCACCCCGACCGCGCAAGAATTGCCCGGCACGTAAGGGCTATTTCTGTTGCACCTCGAATGGTGTTAACACAGATGCCACGACGACGTTCGACCCGCGGTTCGCAAGCGTCGAGCGTTGCGGCCGTGGAGCGCGTACGCATTATTGTAGGGGTCTAGCTACCCCTCACCTCTTCTCACCACCGAACCGGAACGAATCGCAACCCAACAGCACGACGCATACGCGCATATCGATGACAGGCACACGACCGCAATCAGACCAGTATCGACCGACGAACACCGACCGAACCGAGGTGACGGATTCGTGAGCGAACGCACGGTCCCCCCCGTTTCCCACGACGCGGACGAGGGGGAAGCGAACGCCACGGAACCCACGGAGGAACCGACCGAATCGACGACGACCGATTCGAACGAACCGAACGAACCGAACGCGACGACCGAGCCGACCGCGGACGAGCCCACAACGGGCGCACAGTCGCTCGTCTCGACGCTGGAGGCCGCCGGTGTCGAAGCCATGTTCGGCGTGCAGGCGGGGCCATCATGCCCGTCTACGACGCGCTGTTCGACTCGGACATCCACCACGTGACGATGGCCCACGAACAGGGCGCGTCCCACGCGGCGGATGCGTACGGCGTCGTCAAGGGCGAACCGGGCATCTGTCTGGCGACGTCCGGGCCGGGGGCGACGAACCTCGTCACGGGCATCGCCGACGCCAACATGGACTCCGACGCCATGGTCGCCCTGACGGGACAGGTTCCCTCCGGCATGGTCGGCTCCGACGCCTTCCAGGAGACGGACACGACGGGCGTCACGGCCCCCATCACGAAGCACAACTACTTCGCGGGCGACGCGGACACGGTTGGGGATATGGTCGGCGAGGCGTTCGCGCTCGCCGAGACGGGCCGCCCCGGGCCGACGCTCGTGGACCTGCCGAAGGACGCGACGCTCGCCGAGACCGACGCCGACCCCGGCCGCACGGAAACGCCGGACACCTACTCGCCGCAAACGGAAGCGGAGTCCGATGCCGTCGTCGCCGCGGCGCGAGCCGTCGAGGGCGCGGAGAAACCGTTGCTCCTGTTCGGCGGCGGCGTGGTCAAGGGCGATGCGTGCGAGGAGGCGCGGCAGTTCGCCACCGAGCACGGCATTCCCGTCGTGACGACCATGCCCGCCATCGGATCGATGCCCGAGGACCACGACCTCTGTCTGTCGTGGGCGGGCATGCACGGCACCGGCTACGCAAACATGGCCGTCACGCACTGTGACGTGCTGATAGCCGTCGGCTGTCGGTTCGACGACCGACTGACCGGCGGCGTGGACACCTTCGCGCCCGAGGCGGAGGTCGTTCACATCGACATCGACCCGGCCGAGATTTCGAAGAACGTCCACGCGGACTATCCGCTCATCGGCGACGCGGGGACGGTCGTCGAACAGGTCGATGCGGAAGTGTCGCCCAAGGATACGAACGACTGGGGCGCGTGGCGCGAGCAGTGCTCGTCGTGGAAGGAAGAGTTCCCCCTGACCTACGACACGCCCGAAGACGAACCGCTGAAACCGCAGTTTGTGGTCGAGGCGCTGGACGAGGCGACGGACGACGACGCCATCGTCACGACCGGCGTCGGCCAGCACCAGATGTGGGCCGCGCAGTTCTGGACGTACCGCAGTCCGCGAACGTGGGTGTCCAGTCACGGTCTGGGAACGATGGGCTACGGTCTACCCGCCGCAATCGGCGCTCGGTTCGCGGCCGACGACGACCAGCAGGTCGTCTGCATCGACGGCGACGGTTCCTTCCAGATGACGATGCAAGAACTCTCCGTGGCGGTTCGGGAGAACCTCGACATCACCGTCGTCATCCTGAACAACGAGTACATCGGGATGGTTCGCCAGTGGCAGGACGCCTTCTTCGAGGGACGGCGGATGGCCGCCGAGTACGACTGGTGTCCCGAGTTCGACAAGCTGGCCGAAGCGTTCGGCGCGAAGGGCTTCGCCGTGGACGACTACGACGAGGTGGCCGACACCATCGAGGAAGCGCTGGCCTACGACGGCCCGTCGGTCATCGACTTCCACGTCGACCCCGGCACGAACGTCTATCCGATGGTTCCGAGCGGCGGTGCCAACGGCAAATTCGCCCTCTCGGAGGACCAACTATGAGCGGGGAAGACGCGACGGACGACCAGTCCGCGCAGAACCCGTCCGGAGGAATGCCCGGCACCGCACCCGACGACCGACCGCATCCCGACGGTCGCCGGAACGAACAGGGCATCCGAATCGACCCGGAAGCGGAGGCGGAACCGCGACGGCGAACCGCCGTCGTCTCCGCGCTGGTCGAACACGAACCGGGCGTCCTCTCGCGCGTCTCCGGGCTGTTCTCCCGGCGACGGTTCAACATCGAGAGCCTGACGGTCGGCCCGACGACGGTGGACGGCCACGCGCGAATCACGCTCGTGGTCGAGGAGACGGAATCAGGCATCGACCAAGTGGAGAAACAACTGGCGAAGCTCAAGCCCGTCATTCAGGTGGGTGAGGTGGACGACCCGGCCGTCCGCGCCGAGTTGGTGCTCCTGAAGGTCCGCGGCGACAGGCCCGACGAGGTTCACGCCATCACCCAGATGTACGAGGGCCAAACGCTCGACGCCGGACCGCGAACCATCACGGTCCAGATAACGGGCGACCAGCAGAAAATCGACGACGCGGTGGACGCTTTCCGCCAGTTCGGCATCATCGAAATCGCCCGAACCGGCCAGACCGCGTTGGCCCGCGGCGACACGCCGACGACGCCCGGCGAGGAACCGGGGCACTCCACTCAACCGCCCGAAGACCCCCACAGCGCGGAGGACAGTGAGACGACCGACACGACCGAAAACTGAAGATTACAACAATGACTGATCAATACGACGCGACGATATACTACGACGACGACGCGGACGACAGCTATCTGAACGACAAGACGGTGGCCGTACTCGGCTACGGCAGTCAGGGCCACGCCCACGCCCAAAACCTCGCGGACAGCGGGGTAGACGTTGTGGTCGGCCTGCGAGAAGGTTCCTCGTCCCGAAAAGCGGCGGAGGCCGACGGACTCCGAGTTGCGACGCCGAAGGAGGCCGCGAGCGAGGCGCAGGTCGTCTCGGTGCTCGTGCCGGACACCGTGCAACCCGCCGTGTACGCCGACATCGAGTCCGAACTCGAACCCGGCGACACCCTGCAGTTCGCGCACGGCTTCAACATCCACTACGGCCAAATCGAACCGTCGGACGACGTGGACGTGACGATGATCGCACCGAAGTCGCCGGGCCACCTCGTCCGGCGGAACTATCAGGCCGAGGAAGGGACGCCCGGCCTGCTCGCGGTCTATCAGGACGCGAGCGGCGAGGCGAAGGAGGAGGCGCTCGCCTACGGCAAGGCCATCGGCTGTACCCGCGCCGGTGTGGTCGAAACCTCGTTCCAGGAGGAGACGGAAACCGACCTGTTCGGCGAGCAGGCCGTCCTCTGTGGCGGCGTCACGGAACTCATCAAGGCGGGCTACGAGACGCTCGTGGACGCGGGGTACTCGCCCGAGATGGCCTACTTCGAGTGTCTGAACGAGATGAAACTCATCGTGGACCTGATGTACGAGGGTGGCCTCGGCGAGATGTGGGATTCGGTCTCCGACACCGCCGAATACGGTGGCCTGACCCGCGGCGAGGTCGTCGTGGACGACCACGCCCGCGAGAAGATGGAACAGGTGCTCGAAGAGGTGCAGAACGGCGAGTTCGCCCAACAGTGGATCGTCGAGAACCAGGCCGGACGCCCGTCGTACCGCCAGAAGCGGAACGCCGAGAAGAACCACGAAATCGAGGAGGTCGGGGACCGCCTCCGGGAACTGTTCGCGTGGTCGGAGACGGAAGACGAGGAATCGGAATCCGAAGAGAAAGAGCAAGAGCGGGTGACAGCAGATGACTAGCGATGTTCCGAAGGAACATCGAAAAGCGAGTAGCGCGGAACACCGTTCCGCGGACAGTCAAGCGGCAACGCCGCGAGACAACGGTGAAACCGTGAGCAGCGATGGTCCGGAAACGATGGGCGAAATCAGCCACGTCCACCCCTTCGCCGACCGCGGGGCGATGACGCGCGTGTTCAGCCGCGGCCGAATCGTCGCGGACGGCGGGGAACACGAATCGAACGACGAGGAGACGAAGACGATGGCCGACATCGAGCACGAAGCGCCCGCGGGAGCGGGTGACTCGGCGGGCGTCTTCGAGCGCGGCCACGAGTTCCGGGTACAGTACCGATGAGCGAGGGAACGCTCTACGACAAGGTGTGGGACCGACACCGGGTGACGGACCTGCCGACGGGCCAAACCCAGCTGTTCGTCGGCCTGCACCTCGTCCACGAGGTGACGAGTCCGCAGGCGTTCGGGATGCTGGAGGAGCGCGACATGGAGGTCGCGTACCCGGAGAACACGCACGCCACGGTGGACCACATCGTCCCGACCGCGGACCAGTCGCGCCCCTACAGCGACGACGCGGCGGAGGAGATGATGTCCGAACTGGAGGAGAACGTCCGCGAGGCGGGTATCGACTTCTCGCACCCGAAGTCGGGCGACCAAGGCATCGTGCACGTCATCGGGCCGGAGCAGGGGTTGACCCAACCCGGCATGACCATCGTCTGCGGCGACAGCCACACCGCGACGCACGGCGCGTTCGGCGCGCTGGCGTTCGGAATCGGGACGAGCCAGATTCGGGACGTGCTCGCCACCGGGACGATAGCGATGGAGAAACAGAAGGTTCGCCGAATTCGCGTCACGGGCGAACTCGGCGAGGGCGTCTCGGCGAAGGATATCGTCCTCGAAATCATCCGCCGCCTCGGAACCGACGGCGGCGTCGGCTACGTCTACGAGTACGCGGGCGAAGCCATCGAGAATTTGGACATGGAAGGCCGGATGAGCATCTGCAACATGTCCATCGAGGGCGGCGCTCGCGCGGGCTACGTCAACCCCGACGAGACGACGTACGAGTACCTGCGCGAAACGGACGCGTTCGAAGACAGCGAGGGACAGAGTCCCTCTGGCAGCCGGACGCAGTCCGGCGACGACCCCGAGAAGTTCGAGGAGCTCAAATCCTACTGGGAGTCCGTCCGCTCGGACGAGGACGCGACCTACGACGACGAGGTGGTCATCGACGGCGACGAACTCGAACCGATGGTGACGTGGGGGACGACCCCCGGACAGGGCGTCGGCATCACGGAACCGATTCCGGACCCCGACGACCTGCCGAAAGACAAGCGGGAGAGCGCACGCGACGCACAGGAACACATGCGCGTGGAACCCGGCGAGACGATGGCGGGCTACGACATCGACGTGGCGTTCGTCGGCTCCTGTACGAACGCCCGATTGCCGGACTTGCGACGCGCCGCAGCGGTCGTCGAGGGACGCGAAGTCCACGACGACGTGCGGGCGATGGTCGTCCCCGGCAGCCAACGCGTGAAGGCCGCCGCGGAGGAGGAAGGCTTGGACGAAATCTTCCGCGAGGCCGGTTTCGACTGGCGCGGTGCCGGTTGTTCGATGTGTCTCGGCATGAACGACGACCAACTTGACGGTGACGAGGCCAGCGCGTCCTCCTCGAACCGCAACTTCGTGGGACGGCAGGGCAGTCCCGACGGACGGACGGTCCTGATGAGCCCGGAGATGGTCGCGGCCGCCGCGATTCGCGGCGAAGTGACTGACGTGCGCGAACTGTCGGAGGTGGCGAGCGCATGACCGACAAAATTACGCACGAATCCGGAACCGGAATCGCCGTGCGGGGCAACGACATCGACACCGACCAGATAATCCCGGCGCGGTTCATGAAGGTCGTCACCTTCGACGGATTGGGGCAGTTCGCCTTTTTCGACCAGCGGTTCGATTCGAACGACGACCCGCAACCGCACCCCTTCAACGACGACGCGCACAACGGCGCGTCGATTCTGGTCGTCAACGCCAACTTCGGCTGTGGCTCCTCGCGCGAGCACGCGCCGCAGGCGCTCGCGCGGTGGGGAATCGACGCCATCGTCGGCGAGAGCTTCGCCGAAATCTTCGCGGGCAACTGTCTGGCGCTGGGAATTCCGACCGTCACTGCCGACGCCGAGACGGTCGAGGCGTTACAGGATTTCGTCGAGGAGAACCCCGACGCAGAAATCGAGGTCGACGTGGCGGACGAGACGGTCAGCTACGACGACCGAACCGTGCAAGCGAACGTGGACGACGCCCAGCGACAGGCGCTCGTGGAGGGCGTCTGGGACACGACGGCGCTAATGAAGTCGAACGAAGCGGAAATCGAGAAAACGGCCGAGAGCCTCCCTTACGTCGAACAATGAGCGAACAAATAGCGGTCATCCCCGGCGACGGAATCGGACAGGAAGTAGTACCTGCGGCACGACGAGTCCTCGAAGCCGTCGGACCGGAGTTCGAGTTCGTGGAAGGCGACGCGGGCGACGCAGTGAAAGAGGAGACGGGAACCGCGCTCCCGGACGAAACCCGGTCACTCGTCGCGGCATCCAACGCGACCCTGTTCGGCGCGGCGGGCGAGACGGCGGCGGAGGTCATCCTCCCGCTTCGGAGCGTGGTGGACTCGTTCGTCAACGTCCGGCCAGCGCGGGCCTACCCCGGCACCGACGCGCTTCGCCCCGAGACGGACCTCGTGTTCCTCCGCGAGAACACGGAGGGCGTCTACGCGGGCCACGAATCGCGGCTGAGCGACGACGTGGCGACGCTGACCCGCGTCGTCACCGAATCCGCCTCCGAACGGCTCGCCGAGTTCGCGTGCGAGTACGTCGAGGGACGCGACGAGGAGTCGTTCACCATCGCCCACAAGGCCAACGTGATGCGCGAGACGGATGGCGTGTTCCGCGACACGGTGGACCGCGTTGCGGACGTTCACAGCGTCCCGCACGACGAGATGCTGATGGACGCGCTGGCGACGCACCTCTGCTTGCGCCCCGAGGAGTACGACGTCATCGTCTGTCCGAACCTCGCTGGGGACGTGCTCTCCGACCTCGCAGCCGGACTGGTGGGCGGCTTGGGTCTGCTTCCCTCCGCGAACATCGGCCCGGACAACGCCCTGTTCGAACCCGTCCACGGCACCGCCCCGGACATCGCGGGCGAGGGCGTGGCGAACCCCGCCGCGACCATGCTCTCGGCGGCGATGTTGCTGGAGCATCTGGGCTACGACGAGGACGGAGCGGCGGTCAGGGCGGCCGTCGAAGCCGTGCTGTCGGACGGGCCGCGGACGCCCGACCTCGGCGGCGACGCGACCACCAAGAACGTGACGGAAGCGGTGCTGTCGCGGTTGTAGAACTCCTCTTTTTTCAGGGCCAGACGGCGAGAATTACCATTAGAATGCCGAGCGCACCCAACAGGCCGAAACCGAGTTGCGTCACGATGACCTTCCAACCGGCGGGTTCGACCTCACCCATCGGCGTCGTGCTCCCGATGGCGTCGGCCTGTTCGCTGAACCGTGCTATTTGGTAGCCGTACCGGACACCGAGCGCGCCGAGGGCGAGGCTACCGACTCCGACGAGCATCGTTCCGAAATCTGCCATCAGTTATCGATTTGAGACGTGCGATAAATGCTTTCTGCACTGAACGATGGGGTCGGATTTTATATTATATACTACTGTGATCTACTAAATCATACTGAAATGTACTGTTATCCGGTGACGACCGGATTTCCGCCCCGAATCAGTCGGTCAACCCGTACCCCTGCCGGAACAGGTACGTGTCGATGGCCATCACGACGAGCGTCAGTCCCGTCAAGACGCCGAGCGAGAGGTTCGGGTCGAGTTCCGACGCGCCGAGGAAGCCGTACCGGACGCCATCGACCATGTACACCATCGGGTTGAGCATGGTGAGGTCGCGGTAGATACCGGACGGGAGGCTGTCGAGCGTGTAGAACACGCCGCCGAAGAAGACGAGGGGACGGACGATGAACTGGTTCATCATCGTCAGGTTGTCCCAGTCGTCGGCCCAGAGGCCGCCGACCACGCCGAAACTGGAGAAGAGGAGCGTGATGACGAGCGCGAAGGCGACGAGGTAGAACGGACGGGCGACCCCGACGGACGTGAAGAACGCGCCGAGGACGGCGATGAGCGCCCCGACGAGGAGGCCCCGCGTCGCGCCCGAGACGATGTAGGAGGCGACCATCCGCGAGTACGACATCGGCGAGGTCAGCGTCTCCTCGATGTAGCGGTTCCAGCGCCCGTGGAAGATGGAGAAACAGGAGTTCTCGAAGGCGTTGGAGATGGCACCCAGTACGACCAGTCCGGGCAAAATGAAGACGATGTAGGGGACGCTCTGGCCGTCGAACTGCATCCCGCCGACGCGGTTGCCGAGGATGACGCCGAAAACGGAGAAGTACAGCACGTTCGTCACGAACGGCGGGACGAACGTGTTCCGCGGCCGACGGAGGAATCGAAGGATTTCGCGGCGGGTCAGGGTGACGAATCCCGTGAGACCAGCGGTATCGGTTTCGCCGCTCACGCGCCGTCACCCCCGGCAATCGCGGCGAGGTCGGAATCGTCGCGGTCGTTCTCGTCGGGCGATTCGCTCCCCGTCGTCTCCCCGGTTCGCGTCATCTCGACGAACACCTCTTCGAGCGAGGTGCGCGAGATGTCGAAGTGGACGATTTCGAATCCCTTTCGGTCGAGTTCGCGGACGAGTTCCGGGGCGAGCAGTCCCGCTTCCGGGGCCGTGACGACGAGTTCGTCGCCGTCCAGTTCTATGTCCTGGATTTTGTCCCGACCGGCCGACAGGTGTGGCGCGGATTCGGGCGGGTTGCGGAGCGAAATCGTCACCTTGTCCGGTCCGCGACCCATGAGTTCCTCGGGGCTCGCCACCTCGACGATTTGGCCCGAATCGAGGATGGCGACCTCATCGCAGAGACGTTCGGCCTCCTCGATGTAGTGGGTCGTGAGCAGAATCGTGGTTCCCGACTCGTTGAGTTCGGTAATGAGGTCCCACAGGTCGTGGCGCAACTGCACGTCCACCCCGGCGGTCGGTTCGTCCAGAATGAGCAGGTCGGGTTCGGTGATGAGCGCCCGCGCCAGCACGAACCGGCGTTTCATCCCGCCGGAGAGCCAGTCGAAGCGCGTGTCGCGCTTGTCGTAGATGCCGACCCGCTTCAGCACCTCGTCGGCGCGGTCCCGGGCCTCCGACTTCGGAATGCCGTGATACCCGGCCTTGTGCTCCAACACCTCCCGAATCGGGAAGAAGCGGTCCACGTTGAACTCCTGCGGCGCGAGGCCGATTCGGTCGCGCGCCTCGCGGTAGTCGTTTTCTACGTCCGCACCGAACACCTCCGCCGTCCCGCCGGACTTCTTCACGAGGCCGACGAGGATGTTGATGAACGTTGTCTTGCCCGCACCGTTCGGACCGAGCAACCCGAAAAACGACCCCTTCGGAACGTCGAGGTCGACCCCCTTCAGCGCCCGTACCTCCCCGTACTCCTTTTCGAGGTCACGTATGCGTATCGCAGAATCCATTCGAAAAACGGTAGTCGTCGGGTACGGTTAAGGGTGCTGAACCCGGTCAGACGTTCCCAAGCACGTCGTCGGCGTCGTCCAGATAGGCCGCCAACTCCGCCTCGCCGTGGGCGAACGAGAGGTGGTGGCGCTTGTACGGGTTCGGCGTGAAGAAGTGACCACGTTCGCGCATCCCCGCCGCGAACTCGCGGAAGCGCTCCTCGTCCAGTCCGAGGATGTCCTCGTAGTTCTCCGGTTCGCCCGTCACGCCGAACTGGACGCTGAAGATGCTCCGGTGTCCGACGACGCGACCCTCGATGCCGTGGTCGGAGAGCAGGTCCCGGAGTCCGGCCCGATACTCGTCGCCGAGGTCGGTGACGTGGGACTGCACGTCCTCTTCGACGATGGTGTCGATGGTCGCGCGCGCCGCGGCGAGTCCGGGCAGGTTACCCGAGTACGTCCCGCTGATGACGACGCCGGATTTGTTGTCGCCGCCAGCCTGTTCGAGCAGGTCCGTTCGCCCGCCGACCGCCGCGATGGGGTAGCCGTTGCCAAGCGCCTTCGCAACGCAGGTCAGGTCGGGTGTGACGCCGAACTCCCCCTGTGCGCCATTCGGCGAGTGGCGGAAGCCGGTGATGACTTCATCGAAGATGAGCGGCACGTCGGCGTCCCGCGTCACCTCGCGGAGCGTTTCGAGGAACTCCTGTCGAGGTAGAATGCAGCCGACCGAGTGAGGGACGGGTTCGAGGATGACCGCCGCGATGTCGTCGCCGTGTTCGCGGACGACCGCTTCGGCGGCCTCGCTGTCGTTGAACGGGACGACGAGCGTGTTCTCCACGGCGGACGAAAGCATCCCCTCGGATTCTGGATGTGGCTCGCCGAGTTCGTCCTCCGACGGATAGACGCTCACGTCCACGTAGTCGTGCCAACCGTGATAGCAGCCCTCGAACTTCAGAATCTTCTCGTTGCCCGTGTACGCTCTGGCGAGTCGAATCGCGTGATACGTCGCCTCGCTCCCGCTATTGCAGAAGTTGACCTGCTCGACACCGGGGAGGTAATCGACCAGTCGCTCGGCGACCTCGACTTCGAGGGGAGCCGTCCCCGTGCCGTAGAGGACGCCGCCGTCGATGGCGCTTCGGGCCGCCTCGTCCACTCGGTCGTCCGCGTGTCCGAGGATGATGGGGCCGAAGCCGAGGTGGTAATCGACGTACTCCTCGCCGTCGACGGTGGTCAGCGTCGCACCGTTGGCGCGTTCGAACGCCACGTCGCCGGTGTCGTACGCCTGCGCCCGGAGTCCGGTCTGTGCACCGCCCGGAATCACCTCACGGGCGCGCTCGACGATTCGCTCGCTCCGCGTCGTGTCGGTTGTCGGTTCCGAATTCATGGGCGGGAGGTTAGTCGTCACCCGTTATAGTGTTGAGTGCGTCGCTCCGACCGATGCTCTCGTCGTCGGCCCAGACGCCGGTGCCGAAGTCGATTGCGTCGTTCCACTTCGCCACGAGCGTCGTGACCGCGAGGTCGCCGGTGATGTTGTTCATCGTCCGCATCCGGTCGAGCAGCGGGTCGATTCCAAGGACGAACGCGATGGCCTGAATCGGCAGGCCGACCTGCGTGAACACGACGGTCATCATGACGATGCTCGCGCCCGGAACGCCCGCGGTTCCGACGCTGGCGATGAGCGCCGTGACGAGGATGCTCAACTGTTCCGAAATCGTGAGCGTCTTCCCGACCACGTTCGCGGTGAAGATGGCGGCGATACCGAGGTACATGGCCGTTCCGTCCATGTTGATGGTCGCACCGAGCGGCAGGGAGAAACTGTACACCTCCTGGTCGATGCCGAGGTTCTCGTCCGCGTTCGACATCGTGACCGGGAGCGTCCCGCTGGACGACCGGATGCTCAACGCCGTCACCATCGCGTCTTTCCCGCCGCGGACGAAATCCATCGGGGAGTGACCGACGAGTCCGCGGATGATGACGAGGAGGTACACTATCGATATCTGGAGGCCAATGGCGATGGCGAGCGTGGCGAAGAGTTTGAACAGGGAGAGGATGGCTTCCGGCCCCGTCTGAGCGAACAGCGCGGCCATCAGCGCGAACACGCCGATGACGCCGTACTCCATGATACCCCAGACGATTTTGAACATCACTTCGGCACCCGCTTCAACCACGTCGAACGTGGTCTGGACGCCGTTGTAGACGTCGGACCCCTCTTCGGCCTCGTCGCGGACGACCGTCAGGCCGATACCGAACGCCAGCGCGAAGAAGATGACGCCGAGGATCTTCCCCTCCGCCATCGCGCTGAAGGGGTTCTGGGGGACGATGTTCAGGAGAACGCTCGCCAGTCCCGACGCCTGTTTCGTCTCGACGGCCGGTTTCGCCAGCGCGTCCTTGAGGTGCAGTCCGACGCCGGGGTCGATGAGGTTCGCCACGCCGAGACCGATGGCGATGGCGACCCCCGTCGTGAGGAGGTACAGGAAGATGACCTGTCCGCCGACCTTTCCGAGGTTCTTCGGCGAGAGGTTCCGCGCCGCCATCACGAGCGTGAACACGACGATGGGAACGATGACCATCTTCAGCAGTCGGACGAAGAGGTCGCCGAGCGGTTGGAGGTTCGTCGCCGGTTCGCCGACCACGAGTCCCACGACCGACCCGAGGACGAACGCAGCCGCGATACGGTAGATGATGGCGACAGATCGATAGCGTCGCCATGCCCGTTGTACAACACTTGCCATACGTCTTCAATAGTACCCAAAAACAATGCAAAAACACTTCGATTCTCGGTAGAATATGGAAATAAATTCCAATAATAACTATTATATTGGATTTATTTACATTTCGGCAGGGTGGCAATAGGTGGTCATCGATGGTCACCTCTGTCGTCCGGTGCCGTCCTCTCCGTTAGCGCTCCCGCTCGGTGAGAGAATTGTCGGAAAGAATAACGTCCGAACTGGGTGTCGTTACTCCCGCTTCGCGCCCGGATTCGTCACCGCGCCGTTGGCCGCCGACCCGAACGTCTCGCCGTACTTGGCGAGGACGCCGGAGTCGTAGCGCGGGGCGTCCGGTTCCCAGTCGTCCAATCGCGCGTCGAGTTCCTCCTCGGAGAGGTCCACGGAGAGTTCGCGGTTCGGGATATCCACCGTGATTTCGTCACCGTCCTCGACCACCGCGATGGGTCCGCCGTCGCGGGCTTCCGGGGCGACGTGTCCGACCATGGGACCGCGGGTCGCACCCGAGAACCGGCCGTCGGTCAGGAGCGCCACGTCGTCCTCGTGGCCCTGTCCAACCACTGCCGCCGTCACGCCGAGCATCTCGCGCATGCCGGGGCCGCCGCGCGGACCTTCGTTTCTGATGACGATGACATCGCCCGATTCGATGCCTCCCTCTTGAACGTACTTCATCGCGTCCTCCTCGTTCTCGAAGACGCGGGCTGGACCGCTGTGGTGGAACTTGTCCTCCCCCGTGACCTTTAGGACCGACCCGTCGGGTGAGAGGTTGCCTTTCAGGATTTTGATGGCCCCCTCCTCGTGGAACGGGTCGTCCACGGGGCGGAGGAAGTCGGCGTCGGAGTCGCCGGAGACTCCTAGATGGTCGAGTTCCTCCTCGATGGTGCGGCCGGTCACGGTCATCGCGTCGCCGTGGATGTAGCCCCCGTCGAGCAGTCGCCGGAGGACGACGGGGATGCCGCCCTCGTCGTGGAGGTCCTTCATGACCCGCGTGCCGCCGGGTTGGAGGTTGGCGATTTTGGGCGTCCGGTGCGAAATCTCGTCGAAGTCGTCGATGTCGAGGTCGATTCCGGCCTCCGCCGCGAGCGCGAGGAGGTGCAGGACGGCGTTGGTCGAACCGCCCATCGCCACCTGCACCGCGATGGCGTTCTCGAAGGATTCGCGCGAGAGGATATCGGACGGTTTGCGGTCGTTTTCCACCGCGTCCAACACGAGTTCGCCCGCACCCTCCGCGACTTCGTATCGTTCCGGCGATTCGGCAGGTGGACTGGCGGACCCGAGCGGTGCGAGGCCGAGGACTTCGCTGATGGTCGCCATCGTGTTGGCGGTGAACATCCCGCCGCAGGACCCCGCGCCGGGACAGGCGTCGTGTTCGAGTTCGACCAACTCGTCCTCGGTCATGTCGCCGTGGGCCACCGCGCCGACGCCCTCGAAGACGTTCTGAACCGTCACTTCGCGGCCCTCGTGTTCGCCGGGGAGAATCGACCCGCCGTACAGGAAGACGGTCGGCAGGTCGGTGCGGATGGCCGCCATCATCATGCCGGGGAGGTTCTTGTCGCATCCCGCGACCGTGACGAGAGCGTCCATGCGCTCGCCGAAGGCGACGAGTTCCACGCTGTCGGCGATGACCTCCCGCGAGATGAGGCTAGCTTTCATCCCCTCCGTCCCCATGGAGATGGCGTCGGAAATCGTGATGGTGCCGAACTCGATGGGCATGCCGCCCGCCTCGTTAACGCCGTCGATGGCCGCCCCGGCCACGTCGTCCAGATGGACGTTGCAGGGCGTGATGTCGGCCGCGGGGTTCGCCACCCCGACCATCGGCGAGGAGAGGTCGTCGTCGTCGAAACCCATGGCGCGGAACATCGCCCGATGCGGCGCGCGTTCCGGGCCTTCCGTCACTTCTTGGCTCCGCAACCCGTCGTCTTTCTCCGTGCTGTTGCTCATGACTGTGAGTAAGGGCGGCACGCCGAGTTAAAGCCTCCCGAAGCGACAGACCTTGCTGTCGAATCGCCCGGAGCGTTCAGCCGGGAATCACGCCCGCTGTCGAACGAAATCAGCCGACCACCCGGTCGGCTTGAGGACGCGCCACGCGACGGTCGGGCGGAACAGCGAACTGGGCGGGCGCTCCATCATCAACACCCGGACGAACGCGGTGGCGAGTTCGCCGTCCGTGTGCGCCTTGCGAATCAAGCGGGAGAGGTACCTGCCGACGAACTCCGTGCCGCGCGGTTTAGGACCCGTCGTCCGTTCGAACGCGAAGTCGCTGCCGACCCCCAGCAGCCACGCGGTATCGACGACCGGTTCCGCGCGGTCGAAAAAGCGGAGCGCGAGGTTCTCCCGACCACCCGCGGACAGCGTGTGATGCAACACGAGCGCTTCGAGCGCGGCCACCGACATCCCCTGTGCGTAAACCGGATTGTAGCTGGCGATGGCGTCGCCGACCACGAGGAGACCGTCGGGGAATCTGTCGAGGCGCTCGTAGCGGTATCTCCTGTTGGCGGGAAACGGATAGCGGTGGACGGCCTCCGCAACCGGCGGATGCTCGTCGAGCAACTCCTTCACCTCGGAAACGGGGAGGCTTTCGGCGAACTCGGTGAACCCCTCGAAATCCCCCGGCGGAACGTCGCCGTGGACGCCGTTCATGTTCACCACCCAGCGGTTTCCCTCGACGGGGGCGGCCATCCCACCGCGGGTGTGCGGCGGCGCGGGCGGCACGAGGAACGTCCGGCGGTCGTCGGACGGTCGCTCGACGAAGGTGGTGCTGTAGTGCACGTCGATGTGCACCTCGTCCAGCGGCGGCGGCGCGTAGCCGTGAGCTCCCAGCCACTTCGGCGTTCGACTCGTCCGGCCGGTGGCATCGACGACCAAATCGGCACGCGCTTCCTTCCGCTCCCCGCCTTCGTGGAGCACGACGCCCTCCACGGTCGTCGCCGCGTCGTCACAGAGGAACTCCACGAAGCGACAGTTCGGGCGGAGATGCACGTCGTCGAGGTCGGACACGCGCCGTCGAACGACCTGCTCGAACAGCGGTCGGGTCGCGGAGACGTTCTCCATCGGCGTCGGCCCGTGGGCGAGAAAGCCCCCTTCGCCGTAGAAGTTCACGTCGCTGGAGAAATCGACGACGACCGCGCCTGCGGAGACGAGCGCCTCGCTGAATCCCGGGAACAAATCCTCCAGCGTCGCCCGTCCGGCCTCCATGAGCGCGTGCGGTTGGCGTCCTTGCGGGACGCCGGGGCGAGCGACCGACTCGTCGGGAAACGAATCGCGGTCGACGACCGTGACGTTCTCGAACCGGTCGGACAACACCCGCGCGGTAACCAGACCGGCCATTCCCGCCCCGACCACCACCGCCGTCCCGCTCCGCGCCGACGGAGTTGCGCCGTCGTACCGCGGAACGGTTGCCAAGGTCATGCGGACATCCCTCCCCACCGCTGACTTCGCGCAGCAATGTGTTAACTATTGACACACCCTCCGTCTTCGGAGGTTCGCCGATATGGTGTCCCCCTCTCACGCCAGTTCGGAGCGGATATCGTCCACCAACTCCCGCGCCCGTTCGACGTGCTCGTCCGCCTCCTCGCTCCCGGTCTCCTCGACGTTCGAGAGTAACTCGTCAGCCTGTGAGACGCGCTTTGCCACGACCGATTCGGGCGCGCCTCGGGCGTCCCCGACGACTGCTTGTGCTTCGCCGAGATACTGACTCGGGCGCGTGGCGACCGGCAACGACGCCGTGGCTTCCAGGTGGTCGTACAGTTCGGCGACGAGTTCGTGAAAGTCGGTGATGGTGGCGATTCGTCACCCCGGAAAAAGAACTTACTCCTCGCCGGTTTCGATGGGCGCTCGAACCAGATTGCCCCACTCGGTCCACGACCCGTCGTAGTTGCGCACGTCTTCGAACCCGAGCAGGTCGTGGAGCGCGAACCACTCGATGGAGGAGCGTTCACCGACGCGGCAGTAGGCGATGATGGACTCCTCGCCGTCCACGCCGTGGTCGGCGTACAGTTCGCGCAGTTCGTCGGCCGACTTGAACCGGCCGTCGTCGGCGAGGACTTGCGCGACCGGAACGTTGCTCGCGCCGGGGATGTGCCCGCCGCGTTGGGCCGTCTCCTGCAACCCTTCGGGCGCGATGACTTCGCCCGTGAACTCCTCCGGCGAGCGCACGTCCACGAGCGGCAGGCCGGATTCGATGGCCGTGTCCACGTCGTCCTTGTACGCCCGGATGCTCTCGAAGGGGCCGCGGGCGTGGTACTCCTGTGCCGGGTGGTCGGGTACTTCCTCGGTCAGTTCGTAGTCATTTTCGACCCAGTAGTCCTTCCCGCCGTTCAGCACGCGGGCGTCCTCGTGGCCGTAGTATTTGAACTGCCAGTAGGCGTACAGCGCGAACCAGTTCGGAATCCACCCGTCGCCGTAGAAGACGACGGTGGAGTCCTCGTCGATTCCGGCGTCACCCACCACTCGCTCGAAGTCGTCCTTCTTCAGGATGTCCCGCTCGGTTTCGTCCGAAAGGTCCTCGTCCCACTGCAGCCCGATAGCGCCGGGGATGTGTCCGTCGTCGTAGCGCGACGGGAAGTTGCTGTCGGGTGATTCGGGACTGTTGACCTCCACGAGGCGATACGCCGGGTCGTCGCT
>NZ_MEIH01000020.1:0-4012 GCF_001723155.1 Haladaptatus sp. W1 | reverse complement strand
GGTGCGGTGTTCAATCCGCTCAACTTTCGCCTGCCCGCCGGAGAGGTGGCGTACATCCTGAACGACGCCGAGAGTTCGGTACTCGTCTACGAAGACGCGGTGGCGGAGGTTGTCGAGACGGCCAGAGACGACCTGAAAACGGTCACGGAGTTCGTCCACGTCGATGACCCGGACGCGGACACGTACTTCTACGACCTGCTCGCGGACCAATCGGCGGCCGAACCGAACGCGGACGTCTCGGATGAGGACGACTACATCGTCATGTACACCAGCGGAACCACCGGGCGGCCGAAGGGCGTCGTCCACGCTCACCGAGACATGATAGAGCACAGCATGTCCGTTCTCGTCGACCAGCAGCTCACCCGAGACGACGTCGGCCTCTCGGCGGCACCGCTCTATCACTCCGCGGAACTCCACGTCTTCCTCATTCCACGGATTCACGTGGGCGCGACGAACGTCATCCAGCACGCCTTCGACCCGGAGGAGACGCTCTCGATGCTCGTCGAACACGACGTGACGGTCCTGTTCGGCGCGCCGACGATGTGGCTGGCGATGCTCCAAGCGACCCCGGAATCCTACGACCTCTCCGCGCTCCGATTGGGCGGGTACGGCGGCGCGAGCATGGCACCAGCCACCATCCGCGACGTCCACGAGCGAATCGGCTGTGACCTCATCCAGTACTACGGCATGACCGAACTCGGCCCGGCGGTCACGGTGCTCTACCCGGACGAGCAACTGGAGAAGGCGGGCAGCGCCGGGATTCCGATACTCAATCACGACGTCCGCGTCGCCCGTCTCGACGAGGACGGAAACGCGCTCGCGCCGGACGAAGAAGCACCCACCGGAACCGTCGGCGAAATCATCGTTCAGGGTCCGGCGTTGATGCGAGAGTACTGGAACAGTCCCGAGAAGACCGACGCGGCCATCCGCGACGGGTGGTACTACTCCGGCGACCTCGGCTACGCCGACGAGGACGGCTACGTCTGGGTCAAAGACCGCGCGGACGACATGATAATCAGCGGCGGGGAGAACATCTACCCGCGAGAGGTCGAAGACACGCTCCTCGAACACCCCGACGTGATAGAGGCGGCGGTCGTCGGCACGCCCGACGACGAATGGGGCGAGAAAGTGGTCGCGTACGTCGCCGCCAAGTCGGGAACGACCGCGGACACGCTCGATTCGTTCCTCCTGGGGAACGACGACCTCGCCGACTTCAAGCGGCCGCGCGAGTACGCCTTCGTCGACGAACTGCCGAAGACGCCCAGCGGGAAGATTCAGAAGTTCGAACTCCGGGAGGACGACGCGTAAGGGCGAGGATTGGAACGTAATCGTCAGGAGGTTTCGTTACTGGTTCGAAGAGGGGTGCTATCGCAACGTATCTGAGGGACTGGTTCGACACAAAGGGTTTGAAATAATGTCGAGATGTTTCAATAATCTGTAAAACTGTCGGCACCACTTTTGTTCCTCTCTCTCTTCTCGATTGGTCGATTCCGTCAATTGTCGGGTATCAGTGCGGTTTTGCGACGTTTACCGTTCGTCAACGACTCCCATTCCACTGGCACACGCTCAAGTAGTTCCAGTATCGAACGTAGAACATATCTATTCTCGAAGTAGAAAATCTCCGGAAGGAATATGGTGGCTTCACGGCCGTCGAGGGGAGCAGTTTCTCCGTCTCTGAAGGGGAGGTGTTCGGGGTCATCGGCCCGAACGGCGCGGGGAAGACGACGACCCTGAAGATGCTGTTGGGGGCTCATCGAACCGACCGCCGGGAGCGCGCGGGTCGCGGGCTACGACGCGCAGGACCCGGAGATGCGGACCCAACTCGGATTTCTCCCCGAGGAGTCGCCGCTGTACGAGGACATGACGCCGCTGTCGTACCTGTCCTTTTTCGCCGACCTCTACGACGTGCCGAGCGGCGTCGCCGACGAGCGGATTCACCGCACGCTGGACCGCCTCGAACTCGACCACCGCGAGCGACGACTGGGGGATATGTCAAAAGGAATGCGGCGGAAGGTGGCCATCGCCCGGTCGCTGGTCAACGACCCGGCGGTGCTGATTTACGACGAACCGGCGAGCGGGTTGGACCCGCTCACGACGAACTACATCATCGAGTTCACGCGCGAGTTGAGCGATTCGGGGAAAACCGTCGTCTTCAGCGCGCACAACCTGTTTCACGTCGAGAGCATCTGTGACCGCATCGTCGTGATGAACAACGGTCGAATCGTCGCGGGCGGGAGCGTCGAGGACCTCCGCGAGGAACACGGCCGGACCGAGTATCACGTCTCCACGACGGTCGAGGTGGCCGACGCGGTGCGGGAGAACGGAACCTACCGCCGCGTCGTCGAAAGCATGGGCGCCGTGGCCGAGACGCGGGAACGCGCGGAAGCGGCCGGGGGGAGCGTCGTGGACATCGAGACGCGCTCGCCAAGTTTGGAGGACATCTTCCTCGATTTGGCGACCGACGCGCCGGACGTGGAGGGGCGTCCGTGAAGCGCCGCAAGACGCTCCGCATCGCACGCTGGGAAGTGAGCAAGAACGCGGGACAGTTCGACCGGCGGACGCTCGCCATCGTTGCCGTCGTCCTCCTGTTCGTCGCCGTGCTGACCCCGATGGTCGCCAGTCGGGGGAACACCGTGGACGACGGCATCTACCGCGTCGGCGTCAGCGATGACAGCCAGTACTACGGTCCGGTCACGACCGACCTGACGCTCGTGGCCGTCGAACCGACCGCGGAGACCTACGAATCGGGCGAATTCGACGTGTTCGTCTGCACCGGTGACGTCGTTCCAAACTGTCCTCGGGACGCGCTACGTTACAAAGATTCGCCCAAAGGCAAGGCGGCGCTCGCCGAACTGCGGACGACGGTCGAGCGGTACAACGACGAACGGATGGCCGAAGAACCCGACCGCGCCGCCGCGTTTCCGGTGAACGTCACGCTCCGGTACGTCCAGCAGAACGCCACTGCCGGTGCTCCCGGAGCCGGAAAAAGTGGAGGAAACGGACCGGGCGCGGGTAACGAAATCACCACCCGAACCACGACGGCGGGCGAGACGCGCCTCGGCGGAAGCGACGGTGCCGGAACGGGCGGAGTGGGTGGACGCGACGCGGGCGGTCGCGGTGGGTCGGCGAACGGGTCCGTCGCGGCCCCGTCGGTCGGTGCCGGGTCGTCCATCTTCGTCGATAACGAGCGGCAGGGAACGCCCTCGGACATTTCGCCGCCGTTCCCGTTCGAGTCGCTGGTGCTCGCGTTCGCATTCATCCTGCCGATGAACTTCGTGATTCAGGCCTACGCGAGCAGCGTCATCGAGGAGCGCATCAACGACCGCGGCGAGTTGCTCCTCGTCTCGCCGGTGTCCCGCGGCGACATCATCGTCGGCAAGACCCTACCGTACTTCGTCGGTATGGTCGCCATCGCAACGGTGACGGCGGTCGGTATCCTGCAGTTCACCCCTAACGTCGGTACCGAACCGCTGGCCGTCGCGGGTGCGGTGGTGACGGCAGTGTCGGCGGTGATCCCCATCGCGCTGTTGTTCCTCGCCAGCGCGTTCGTCGGCGCGATGTTCGCCCGGTCGTTCAAGGAACTCACGTTCGTCACGGTGTCGCTCAGCGTCTTCCTCACCTCCTACGCGTTCGTGCCGTCCGTGTTCACCGACGTGCATCCCATCGCGTCCATCTCGCCCCTGTCGCTGGTGGTTCGCGTCCTGCAGGGCGAGTCGGTCGCGCTGGGACAGTACGCCTTCTCGACGCTGCCGCTGTTTCTCACCGCGGGCGTGTTGTTCGCGCTCGGCGCGGGCGTCTACCGCGAGGAGGACATGTTCACCCAGCGCCCGGTGACGCTGAAGGCGCTCGACGCGCTCGACAGCCAACTTCACGGGATGCGGAGCGTCGCAAAATGCAGCGCGCTCTCGATTCCGTTCGTCTTCGTGGCCGAACTGCTCGCGGTGGCGCTCCTCTTCGCGCTCCCCGTGGACCTCTCGATTCCCGTGTTGCTCCTCGCAATCGCGTTCATCGA